>CAJKNM010000001.1 GCA_905201285.1 uncultured Eubacteriales bacterium
GTCATCATGACGCTAAAGCCCACGGCAAAGAAAACCGTGCCAAGATTGGAGTGCTTTCCCTGCGACATTTCGGGAATCAGTTCCTCCACCACAACATAGAGCATGGCGCCTGCGGCAAAACTTAGAAAATACGGCAGCAACGGTATCACCAGCTGCGCTGCAAGAAGCGTCAGCACTGCTCCGATCGGCTCAACCGCTCCGGAGAGCACACCGCCCAAAAACGCCCTGCCCTTGCTTTCTCCCTCTGCTCGAAGCGGCATAGAGATGATTGCCCCTTCCGGAAAGTTCTGAATGGCAATGCCGATGGATAAGACAAGCGCACTCGCCGCCGTGATTTGTGCGTTTCCTGCAAGGAACCCTGCGTACATCACTCCCACCGCCATTCCTTCGGGAATGTTATGTAATGTCACCGCCAGTACCATCATGGCAGTGCGCCCAAGCTTGCTTTTAGGACCCTCCGCTTGCTCACTCCCAACATGAAGATGAGGAATAAGACGGTCGAGCATGAGCAAAAACAGCACACCGACCCAAAATCCGATTAATGCAGGGAAAAAGGATAGCTTGCCCAAATTTTCCGATTGCTCGATTGCCGGAATCAAAAGACTCCAAATAGATGCCGCAACCATCACTCCGGCGGCAAAGCCGGCAAGCGCACGCTGCACCGAAACACCGAGCGATTTTCTCATAAAGAACACACCGGCTGAACCGAGCGTTGTGCCGAGGAAAGGAATCAATATTCCGAGAAATATTTGCATTTGTCACACCGCCTTTTTGTTAAGTTGTTATTTATTTCTTCGACAGCCGCGCTCATCTCGGTATTCGGGATGTCCTTTAAATACGGGTCTTTATCACCGCAGATGGTATAGTCGCACCTGCAGCCGTCGACGCAGGTGGTTGTCCGTACCAGCCTTGCATGAAGCAGCTCCATAGACGCAAAGTCCACATTGCACAGGGCGGGCATAATACCCGTAAGACCGTGCCTGATAGCAAATTCCGCTGCAGGGCACGCCGTAAATTCATAATAGATAGGCTTACCGTTTTCATAAGGCGCAACCGTCATCTCGTAATCGTGCCATTTATCACAGCTGCGTTTCGCCCACAAAAACGCTCTGTACATCAGCTTCCTCCAGAACGGCTTATTGCAGTTCACGAACCTTAGCTTGCGAAAAGACGGCAGAATCAAGTTTTTCTCCATCTCTTCGATTTCCGGGAACGATGAAACCTCTTTGCAGACCGTATAATAACTCATAATGGCGATACAGTCATAGGTGCCGCCTGTACCGTTGTGGAAGTTCTTTTTGCCGCCCAAATCGGTGCGCCAGTCGGACAGAAAGTCCGCGTACTGCCGCTGTACACATTCCCATACGGCCTCCTGTTCTGCCGCAGGATAGTGAAGGGCAATTTTCGCACGTATCTCTTTCTTGCATGTCTTGGAATACAGTACGTGGACTTTGCGGTCGAATTGCAGTTTACTGTCTTTCATCTATTTTTCTTTATCCTCGCTTTCCGCTTACTCGAATGAGTCCGATTTCGGTTTGACCTCTTTCCGGCAGACAAACCAGGCAATACCCTTCACGGTTCCAAGCGTTACGGCTGTGTACATTTTCTCCAGCCGATTTTTCAAGTCTAAAGCCGTTTCATAGGGCGGCGTAAAAAAACCCACCTTTTCGTAAATGTGACGGACGAACCAATCTGTCCGCTTATGCTCTCCCGTCACATAAAAGCAGCCGCAGAAGGTTCCTCCCGGTTTCAGTACCCGAAAGACTTCCCGGTAAGCAGCATCCTTATCCGGGAAAGCGTGAAATCCGTTCAACGACAAAACGATGTCAAAGGTGCCGTCCACATAGGGAAGATCGCCCACATCTCCTTGCCAGAAGGTTACATTTTTCAGAGTCAGTCGGTTTGCCTTTTCCTGTGCCTGCCCCATCATATCGGGCGAATAATCAAGACAGGTAATGTCTGCCGCAGGCATAGTCTTATAAACCGGCATGGTAAGAATGCCGGTTCCGACAGGCACCTCAAGCAGCTTACCCGAGAAATCTTCGGGAATACCCGACAGTGCTTTTTCAAGATAATCGTCACATTCCGCCTTGTTCATACCCCACACCAGGCGGCACACCGCTTTTCCGCTAAGAGTAGAGCAGGTGATCATACCGTCATAAAAATTATTGCCGCCCGTTATTCGGTACGCACTGCGAATGGCGTCCTTTCGTTTCATATTCATTCCTCCGAATCATTGTTTTTACTCTTGTATTCCCATATATCCTTCTAAATACCCGCTTTTTGCTTTTTCTTCGGTATCATCGGATTCGTCATAGGCATCATATGGGGCTTTGGGATCATGGATCTTTTTTCTGAAAGGGGAGCAAAGCTCATTCCTGTGTGCAAAAGCGAAATCTATATTGTCCGTCCAGCCTGTGTGCCCTGTAATAAACATCGGATGCAGATTGCGTTCTCGCAGCTTTTTCTCCAGTGTTGCCAAGGATTTCACCGCAAGGTTGTTGTCTTCCGCCAGTGCGGAAATAAAGCTATATCCACCGTCAGCACCGAACCAGATAGTGTCGCCGGTAAACAGATATTTGTCATCGATGAGATACGCCATATGTCCCCAGGTATGACCGGGAACGAGGAAACATTCGATTTTGATGCCGTCAATGTCGATTATCTCTCCGTCCGAAAGCAACACTTTTTCGTTTTTGATCGTGACCTGAGGCAGATTATAAAGATGATAGATGACCTTGCGGCGTACCTCACCGGTCAGATAGCGGTTTTCAATTTCACCGATGTAAAGCTTTGCCTTTTTAAACAATCCCGGACTGTCGGCTTCAACCGCACCTACATGGTCGGTATCCTGATGAGTGATAAGTATATGGCGTATAGACTTTGGGTCAATCCCGAGCCGGTTCATTTTTTCTTCCAATCTGTCATAGTTATAGCCTGCGTCAATCATAATGGTTGTGTTGCCCTTGCAGTAGAAGAAGATGTTTGCAACCCACTCACGTACACAGGCAACATTCTCATCAATCCGACCGGTGTTCAGGGGTTTGAAAATCTCTTTGCCCCGGTACATCCTGCTCATTGCCTTTCTTTGAAATTCCGTTGCCCGTTTGGACATAGCGATTCCTCCTTATTTTTTTGCCGTAACGCACAGCCAACCCATCTTATTTTTGTATGCCTGCACATCGTGAAAGCCTGCCTGCTCCAGATACGCTTTCAGTTCGGTGTCCTTATAGATTGTCATGCCGGTGATGATTTTAGTCCATTTCTTGTCTTTATCCGTATCGCCGTTGCTTTCGTTGCAGATAAAAAATATCCCTCCGGGCTTCAGCACACGCCAAACCTCTCGAAAGCACTGCGGCAAATCCTGCCAGAAATAGACGGTTTCAAACGCTGTGACCGTATCGAAACGGTTATCAGCAAAAATCATATCCGCCACACTGCCATGCAAAATTTCACAGTGCCCCTTGGCAACGGCTTCTTTATTGACTTTTTTTGATTTTTCCACACTGACGGCCGAATAATCAATACCGTTTACGATGCCTGCCGGGCATTTTTTCAGCAGTCTTTTTATGTTTGCACCTCCGCCGCAGCCGCAGTCCAGCACTTTTGTGTCCGGAGAAAGCTTCAAAAAACGAAGCCCCCACCGTGCGACAAAACTATGCCCGATGTTCATCATAACAACCATAATTTTTCCGCCTAGTCCCGCAGGCTTGCGTGTGTCTTCAAAGAATGACATCTTGTTGCACCTCCGATTTCATACATTCTGCATATGTCAAGGGAAAGGACGCTTTCAGCACAGTGCTTTTCCGCACTCTCCAGCCGTTTTTCCGCAAGAAGTTTAAATATTCATTACTCGTCCACTTGCTGCGGAGCGGGAAGCCTGCCGATTTCATAAAAAAGGCTTTGACCTTACCTGAAAATGAATTTTCAGCATGGGTGAAGGTCGGCGCAATCAATATTCCGTCGTCCTTCAGCACCCGGCGTATCTCGGCAAGAGCTTTTTCCGGCTGCGGCACGATGTGCAATGCGTTGGAAACGATTATAATATCAAATGACTTGTCAGAATACGGCAGGCAGAACATATCCAGTACCGAAAAATGCAGTTTTGCGGAGCGGCTGCTTCGCTTTGCCTCTCTGATCATTTCTTCCGAGGAGTCTGTTGCTTCAATGTGCTTTGCGGCGCCTGCGATATTTTTTGCGATAAGTCCCGTTCCCGTTGCAAGCTCCAGAACCATCTTGCCCTTAACAACGGGCCGAATCAGTTCATACAGCTTTTCGTATGCTGCCCGGTCTTTGCGCATAAATCTGTCATACAGACCGGCATTTCTGTCCCAAAAATTCTTTTTCATACCGTTTCGCTCCTTAAAAACCGCATCTTACGGCCGTCAATCACACCGTCCAGCTTTGTCCCGTAAGTTGAAGGTCGGACATCCTTTTAAATATTCCGTCTTTGTGAATAAGCTCATTAGGGGTGCCTTGTTCCGCAACAACGCCGTCCGACAAAACGACGATTTTATCCGCTCCGGCAACCGTTCTCATTCGGTGTGCGATAATAAGAACCGTTTTATTTTTTATAAGCCTTGAAAGCGCAGTCTGTATTGCCGTTTCGTTTTCAACATCAAGACTTGCCGTTGCTTCATCCAAAAGTATGATCGGAGCATCTTTAAGAAAAGCTCTTGCAATGGAAATTCTCTGACGTTCGCCGCCCGACAGCTCACAGCCGTTTTCACCGATATTCGTATTCCATTTGTCGGGAAGCTTTTCGGCGAATTCATCGCAGTTTGCAAGGCGTGCCGCCGCCAAAACCTCCTCATCGGTCGCTCCTTTTCTTCCGAGCCTGATATTTTCCATAATCGTATTATCAAACAGCGTAACGTCCTGAAACACAATGGAATAAAGCGTCATAAGCGTTTCGGGATCAATCTTTGAAATATCCGCTCCGCCGACAGTGATTTTTCCTTTTTGATTATCCCAAAACCGTACCGCAAGCCGGGACACGGTCGTTTTTCCGCCGCCGGAGGGACCGACAAGTGCGGTCACCTCGCCCTGCTTTGCTGTAAATGACACGTCCTTAAGTACGGTTTCGCCGCTGTTGTATGAAAATCCCACATGGTCAAAGACAATATCACAGCCGTTGTTTGTGAGCGTATCGCTCCCTGTCTGAACGGGGTAATCGAAAATTTCGTTCATTCTCGCAACGTTCGTGCGCATCGCAATGATTGCCGCAAGATTCAAAAGCGAGCCCTGCATCGGGTCGTAGAGCCTTGACGCCACAAGCAAAAACATAAAAAACGTAAGCACATTGAGATTTCCTTTTGTAAGCAGAACCGAGCCGGTAAGCGCAACCGAAGCAATACCGAGTTTGAGTATCATACTTGCGCCCGTTACAAATATTGCGGTGGTAATCTCTGTTTTTATGTTCTGGCTCTCTACCCTGCGAATCTTCTTTTTCAAAAGCCTGAGATAATTTTCCTCGGCATTGTTTGCCTTTAAGTCGCGCACCGACTCGATATATTCCTGTATCCCGTCCGCACAAGCCATTTTTACCGCCATATTTTTCGATTGCGCTCTGTCCTGAACCTTATAGCTCAGAAGCACTGTCAGTACGGAAACTGGGATTACCCAAAGTGCGGACAACGCCATACGCCAATCAAACACGAACATTCCCGCCGAAATAATCACCGTTGAGATAATCGAACCGAACAAGCCGGGAATAAAATGAGAGGAACTTTGTTCAATAACCTGGCAATCTGCCATAATGGTGCTCGTAAGATCGGCAAGATCTTTTTTACCAAAGAATGAAAGCGGCAGTCTGCGTAATCTTTCGGCAAGGCTCAACCGTCTTTTTCCGCTTTCTTCGTATGTTGTAAAATAAGTGTTGTTATATTGAAACCATGTTGTAAGAAGTATCAGTCCGATGCAAACAACCGATCCTGCTGCGTAAAATGCGATTCTGCCGCCGATAGCGCCGCCGAGCATATCCGCAACAATATAATACAGCAAGGCGGCAGGCAGCATAAACGCTATATTTTGAAATACGCAGGCGATGATTCCTTTAACAAGTCCCTTTGCGCCTTCTTTTGATGACGCTGTTGCTCTTTGTATCAGCTTTATCATAATTCATCCCTCCAATGCCGTTTCGTTTGAAACCTTCCATTTAACGGAAGATTTATAGTCGTTTTGCATCTTTGCATACAAGCCGTTCTTTTTCATAAGCTCGTTGTGCGTCCCGCTTTCAACGATTTTCCCATCCGCAATCACATAAATACAATCTGCATTTTGAACGGTCGAGAGCCTGTGTGCAATCATAATAACGGTTTTTCCTTTGGAAAGCTCCGAAAAAGCCGCCTGCACCTTAACCTCGTTATCGGGATCGGCAAAAGCCGTAGCCTCGTCAAGAATAAGAACAGGTGCATTTTTAAGCACCGCTCTGGCAATCGTGAGCCGTTGCTGTTCGCCGCCGGAAAGATACACGCCTTTTGTGCCGATTACGGTATTGATTCCGTTCGGTAATTTTTCTATAATATCGTCGCAGCGTGCCATTTTAAGCGCCTCGGCAACTTCGAGGTCGCTTGCATCGGGCTTGCCCATTTTGACGTTTTCCGAAACAGTCGCCTTAATAAGCTTCGAGTCCTGAAACACAAACGAAACGCTTTCCATAAGTTTTTCCTTCGGAATATTGCGGATATCCGAGCCGCCTATTTTTATACTGCCGCCCTTTACATCGAAGAAACGGGCAATCAGGCTTGCAAGCGTGGATTTTCCGCCGCCGGAGGGCCCTACAAAGGCAACCGTCTGTCCGGCGCCGATATTCATTGAAACACCTCGGATTACTTCTTTTTTGCCGTCATAGGAGAAATGTACATCAGAAAGAGTAACGGAGGAATCCTTCGGATATTCTTTTTTTTCGCTCTCCGGCATAAATGCGGCGCTTAAAACTCCGTCCACACGAGAAAGAGCGTCGCTTACAATCATACCGTCCTCGCTCATAAACATAATTCTTGTCAGCGTAAGCGAAATAACCGGTGTAATTATGATGTAGAATATGAGGTTTAGCAAAAATTCGTTTGTCACGCCGTTTGCACTAAACCATAAAGCACCGGCAATCAGAAAAGCAAATACTCCGTTTGCTGCCGCAGTGTAAATCATCATCGGCACACGCAAATCTTTGGTGTAGGCGATAACCCATTTTTCGTATTCGTCAATCGTGCCTTTGAATTTTTTGAAAGAAAATACCGATTGTCCGAATGTTTTTACCACGGGTATGCCGCGGACATATTCCACCGCCTCATTGGACATATTCTCCAGAGCGTTGTTATATTGCTTCATTTTTTCCGCCATTCGTTTTCCCGTCATGGCAGACATAATCAAAAATGCAATAAATACCGGGACAAGGCTTAAAAGTCCCAGCCGCCAATCGAATACCAGGAGCATTGCAAGAAGTCCCAGAGGCGTTGCGATTGCCGCATATTTGTCGGGGAGGCGGTGAGCAAGATAAGTTTCCGCCGCACCGGTGGAATCGTTTACGATTTTTCTGAGCCTTCCGCTGCCAAAGCTGTCAACAAAGCCAAGCGGTAGCTTTGCGATATGTTCGGCAAGATCTATTCTCATATTTGTCGCTATTCTGAATGCGGCAATGTGTGAGCACATTAGTCCGCCGGTGTAAACAAGAAATGACAAAAAGGCAAAAACCACAGCCCAAATGCCGTTGCTTACGATGTTCACCGCCTCCGAAAAGTTCGGCGAAACCTCCAAAACCTCTTTGATGATTTTCCATATGTACCAAAACGGCACAAGCGCAATAAGCGCACTGACGGCAGACAGAATCCACGAGGCATAGGTGAAATTCCTGTACCTGCCCGCATAGGATAAAAGCCGTGATAAATTTGATTGCTTTTTCAAAACAAATTCCTCCTTACAGCAATTTTAATTATATGATAAAGAAAAGCTGCTTGACTTTTCCGATATCCGTAGTGTAGTTAGACAAGGCTAACCATTATTCCAAAAAATCAGGGGCTAAAACCCCATAATTTTTTTCCACCCGGCAGCGTAAAAGGCTCTTAATTCCTCGGTGTATTTTACGGCGTCTTTATAGGGAATATCGTGAATAATAACCTCAAAGAATGCCGAAAACAATCCGCTTACAAGCATATGCTCAAGCGTCGGGTCAATCTCATATTCTGGATAACCGAGCTTTTGCATGGTGTACGCAAATTTATGCGTTGCGTCAACCTCTATTTCCACCATTTCGTGAATTAGGTTTTCGTATTTTGTACCCTCGGACGAACAAAGAATCAGCTTGAATTTCTCTTTGCCGGCATAACAGTAATCCAGCATTTCACGCATTCCGTTACCGGCTTCGCTGTCCATTTTTTCACGCTGCTCCTTCGGCGAAAGCTTTTGAAAATAACCTTGGACTTTCTTAAACATAGCAAGAATCGTATCGTAGCATTCGCCGACAAGGGCGTCAAACAATTCCTCCTTGCTTTTATAATAGCCGTAAAACGCACCCGTAGTTACGCCTGCGTCTTTTACGATTTTGCGCAGAGAGGCGGATTGAAAACCTTTTTCGGAAAATTCCTTTTTTGCCGCAGACAGAATTGCGTCAAGTGTACTTATTTCATTATCAGCCATTATTTCCCCTCCGAAAAGCTATATATAACACCGTTACATTTATTATAACAGTGTTATAACATCTTGTCAATAGGTTTTGAAAAATTTTTTGATTTTTATTTTTCGGGGTGCCGAGCATTGTGTTTGACTTGACAGCGAAAGCCTAAAAAGATGGTGTGGCAAATGAATTCATTTGCCACACCATCTTTTTAAGAGTTAGATTATACCTGATTCTGTTCGGATTGTTCTATATTATCAATGTAATCCAAAAGCCGCATCATAACAGAAGCAAGCTGAGCGCGTGTTAAATTTCCTTTTGGCTCAATAAGCCCGTTGTCATGACCTTTTATAAGACCCATTTCATAACATATTGCCATACTTAGTTTTGCATAATCGGAAATATGTGTATAATCACTGTGCCTTTTAATTTCATCGGAGTCGCCGGGCAATGCAATATCCTTATAGTTAAGATAACGCACTATCATTGCCGAAAGCTGCTCACGTGTAACAAAATTATCCGGAGCAAATTCAGTTTTGCCGATACCTTTTACAATACCGTTTTTTGAACCCCAGGAAACATAATCCGCATAGTATTTATCTGCCGTAACATCGGTAAATGCCGATACTGTGCCTTCTATGCTGTCTTTTGAAAATCTTCCGAGAACCGTAATCGCCATTGCTCTTGTGACCGATCCCTCGGGGTCAAAAAGTGTATCCGAAATACCGGTAAATAATCCCGCTTTTACACAACCGTAAATATCGTTTTTTGCCCAATGTCCGTCAATATCAGTGAAATTTTTATCCGAATAAGATTTTGATGTATCCGGCAGGGTTATGTCGGGTTTTTTTATACCGCTGCCTGTGCCAAAACCTCCGCCGGAGGATGAGCCGCCTCCCGGCGAACCGCTTGAACGGGTTATGGTTACGGTGAACGGTTTTGACGAAGTGTCACCGTTTGTTTTGTTGTGTTCATCAACTGTCACAATCTTTGATTCAATCAATGAAATAGTTCTTTCGGCACTCCCGTTGTATGAATAGTTCAGCGTTGCTATTTTTTGCTTTCCGGCACTGTATTTATTTGTGTTTGAAAAAAAGCCGAAATAGAGACAGCCGTCTTTTACAGTCTGTACTTTGGACTCGTTTTTCAATTCATCCGTCAAAGCAAGTGATGAAAATTCCACATCGCTTTGTGAAGGTTTTATACCGAATTCAGCCCCGGCAAATGCGGTGTCGGTTTCCAAATAAATATCAAAAGAAATGACCTTATCATTTTTACCGAGAGTAATACTTGTATTTGACGGAGTTATTTGTGCCGCATATGCAGAAAAAGAAGAAAAGCAAAAACAAAGAGCCGCACTCGCTGTCAGCAGTTTTTTTGTTAATCTGTTCATAATATCCTCCTTGCTGTGCAGGGCTGTATCCAATATACAGCCCTGCAAAATATGTAGATTATTTTGTATAGTTCAGCCAAATTGCCATATAATCCTCTATGTCAATTTTTTGGTCGCCGTTAAAGTCGCAGTTTGATGCGTCATTCCAGTTTGTGCTGTTTTTATCGGCACGATAATAAAGCTGTGCTTCGGTAATGTCTAAAAGGTCAACCTTTCCGTCGCCGTTTACATCATAAGTGAGCGCATCGGTAAATGTTGCCTCAGCCGGGTTGATTCCGTTTACAGTACCGTACATTACGTTTTTGCCCGAATCCCAACCCGATACCTTTAAATCAGTGATTTTCAGCGTTGCGTTTTCCGCATTCACCGTTATTTTTGCAATTTCAGCCGATTTGTCGGATGAAAACAGATTTGCGTCAGTATTTAAAAATCCCAGTATTGCCATACCCGTATATTTACCGTCGTTTACTTCGCCGCTAATATCACCGATAATGGTAAACCCATTATCACCGATGATTTTAACGTCAGCGGTTGAGGTTTCAAATGTCAGCTGAACATTCGCAATTCTTGAAGCCTCGGAAAGCGAAAATGTGAAATATGATTTGCCTTTTTCAGCCGCAATTTTGTCAGCCGCCAGTGATGCTTTGGTTTCTATATTTTCTTTTTCGGGTTTGGTTGAGTCGGACTCCGTAACGGTTATCGTGCAATATGCGCTGATTCCGTTTGCCGCTGTTGCTGTGATTTTTGCACTTCCTGCTGAAACTGCATTTACAACGCCTTTGTTGTCAACCGTCGCAACGGCGATGTTCGAGCTTTCCCAAGTGACGGATTTATTTGCCGCCGTTTGAGGCAATACCGTTGCAGACAGCTGAAGCTTGTCGCCTTTTTTCATGGATGCGGAGGTTTTATTAAGCGTCACCTTTGTCACTTCATCATTATTTCCGCCCGATATGGATGAATCGATTACCGCAAAATATCCCAGGCCGTCAGTCTGTACGGTAAATGTTTTGCTTACCATTGATGACGCAATCTCAGAGACTTCGCCGTCGGCGTAAGAATACAGTTTTGCATTTTTTGAGTAACCGTCGGGCAGTCCGACGCTTACAGTGTAGCTACCCGCACCGTTGTCCGGAGTTGTCGAAATTTTGTATACACGCAAAGCTCCGTTGGAAGACTTCGCACTTAAGGCGTTATATTCATCGCCCGAATAAATTTCTTCCGCTATAAGATGTGAGTTAATCGGAAATTCACCCTCAACTTTGATTTTTTTATCAAGATTAATTAAATAAAAACTTCCTGCATTTATGGAGTCGAGATTCGACACATCGGGGAGGACTTCGTAGTTATATCCCCAGTCCGCAACATTGTTTACCGCCCAGCGTTCACCGCTCGAGCCTTTTTCAACATAAACCACCAATGATTTCGGGCTGTCGGGAAACATATTGTAAGGCCCTACGGTATCATCGCCCGGAAAGCCCGTAACACTTGGCGGAATAACGACTCTTTGCAGATTTGTGCAGCCCTCAAATGCTGCAAGCGTTATATTCACGATTCCGTCGGGAAGAACCAGATTTGTAAGCGATTTGCAGTCTGTAAAGGCATACATTTCGATATTTGTTGCCGAGTCGGGAAAGTCTATCGAAGAAAGACTTGTGCACCCTTTGAACAGGCTGTGAGAAATACTTGTCATACCTTTTGGAAGTTTTATATGTGTAAGCTTGGTGCAATCTTCAAACACGCCTGAGTCAAGTTTTTCTACGGTGTCGGGAACGGTGACATCGGTCAGTCCTGTTTTTTCAAAAGCGTTGCCTCCTATGATTTTTATCGTTTCGGGTATATCGATATCGGTCAGATTTTCGGCGCAGTTAAATGCGCTTGCCCAAATTCGATCTACCGTTCTGCCGTTTACCTGCTCCGGTATTGTGTACCCGCCCTCTCTGCCACTTGGATAGGCTGTCAGAGTCAGGTTGGGATCATCATACTGCGGAGTACCGTTATCTACCCACGGTCCAAACATGACGCCGTTTTCGTCTGTGACGTAGTATGGATTTTGTGGGTGAACCGTTATTTTGTCCATACTTGTGCAACCTTTGAATACATTTGCGGTTACATAGGTTGCCACCGCTGGAATTTCGCATTCGGTCAGTTTGGGGCAATTTGCAAAGGCACTCAGACGGATAATCATATCCGCTCCGTCGGTCGGGTCTTCAAAAATTATTCGTTCAAGCTCTGTGCAGCCCTCAAATGCGTGATAGCCGATAACCTGAACACTGCCCGGAATTGTTACACTGGTAACATTATCGTTGTTTAAAAACGCTTCACCCGCAATTACGGTGACGGTATCGGGTATTTTAATATCTCCGCCGTTTCCGTAGTAGCCAAGAAGCTCGCCGTCCTTTATGTTTGCGCCGATCAGTCCGTCGTTTCCTGCGGACACGCTGACGGTCAAACCCATCAGCATAGCCGCAATGATTGTCAGCGCAGATAGTTTTTTTAGAATTTTACTTTTCATATCTACTCCTTATTAGAAATCGCTTAAGTTGTTGAATATTGCTATGTAGTCCTCAATGTCAACTTTGTTATCGCCGTTTACATCCATAGCTTTTGCCGTTTCCCAGTTTGTATCTGATGAGGTTGCCTGATAATATCTTTGTGCCTCGGTAATATCAATAATATCAACTTTGTTATCGCCGTTTACATCATAGCTCGGAACAAAAATGCTTGTCGAGGGTGCGGTGATTGTAACTGTGCCGTTCATAGCCGACTCCTCCTCACTGACAATGCCCGCTGCCTTAAAATCTGATATATCCGCTGTGATATTGCCTTTTGCACCGACTTTTAACGGAACGGAGATTTCGGCAAGTTTTGTTTTATTAGCGGAAGAGAAGCCTGTAACATTGCCCGTAATACCTAAGTATGCTTTTAATACAAGTTTGCCGTTTTCTTCTGACCATACAGATGTTCCGCCTATGAATTTATCGTTTGTTGAAACGATTTCTCCTTTGGCGACCTTTGATGAATCAAAAGATACCTTTAAAAGAACAGTATTAACATTCTCCGCACTGTCGAGATAAATGTTGTAAACAGCTTTTCCGTCTGTTATTTTATCCGCCTCGATTGAAACTGCTGCCGAAACTGTCTTAACGTCTGGTTCTGCGCCCGCAACGGCAATCTTTGTATTTTCGGGTGTATAATACTTTGTGTACGGTGAGGTTGATTCAAAAGCCTTGGCAACATCTTCATTTTTTACAATTACCTTGCTGCCCGCTTTCATCTCGGTGCACACCTCGGAGCCGAGCGACGGAGCGGTTTCGTGTTCAAGTATAATTTCCTCGATTGCCTTCATGCCGTTAAACGCATACCGCGCAATGCCTGTTACCGTTTGAGGAACCGTGATTTTCTTTAATGTTCCGTTTTCCTTAAATAACTGCGGACCGATTTCGGTAACGGTCTTGCCATTGACAGAACCCGGAATTGTAAACTCCGTCTCCTGCTTGCCAAACGGATATGCAGTCATAACGGCGCCCTCTCCGCTTACATCATACAAAATATTACCGTCAGACGCAAAATTTTCCGAACCGTCTGCAACGGATATAGATGTCAACGATGTGCAGCCGCGCAGAAAGTTGTTGTCTACCGAGCTTAACTGTTTCGGTAATTCTATAGACGTCAGCGATGTGCAGCCGGCAAAAACATCATTTCTGAACCTCAGCGAGGATTCGTCGCTCCCGGCAAATGTCACAGTTTCAAGTTTTGGGCAATCTTTAAATGCCGAAGCTGCAATCATTGACATAGTCCCCGGTATTGACACGCCCTTTAAATTCGGGCAATTTGCAAATGCGTTCAAAGATACGGTATCATATCCTTCCGAAATTACAACATCTGTAATAATTTCGTTTGCTGTAAATGCCGCACCTACCGATGTTATCGCATATTCCGTTTCGCCAAACTTTGCAGTTGTCGGAAGTGTAATTTTGCCGTCGGTTCCTGTATATTTTGCAATACTTACTTTAAGCGAAGATCCGTATCCGCTTTTTTCTACAGTAAAATCCCCCACATCAACCGTTGCCGCATTCGCACCGACAGCGCTTATTCCCATAAGCATAACTGCCGAGCACATTGTTATCATTGCTTTTTTAAATAAATTTTTCATAGCCTAATCTCCATTCTAATTATTTATTGTTGTTTTGTCTGCAAGCGGTCGCATCGAATCGATTCCGTCCCAAATCATAACAGATACCGTTTCGGCTTGCCCGAAATCAATTCCGGTCGGTGATATTTCATTTTCGCCTTGCTTCAAGCCGATATTTTCTTTATACATTTTTACAAACCTGCCTTGAGTGTCATATAATGCATATATAACATCTGCAGTGCGATTATTTGATGAAAGAATATTCACCTTGTTTTTGTCAAAGCTCAATATACTGCATTCTCTGACTGTATATTTTATAGCATCCTCAGATACGACTATTGTTCCTTTTACCGCATTGCCGTCAGTCTGCGCAATGCCGGCACACACTGCTTTAGTTACTGTTACACCAATCTCGCCAACCTTTGAAATATCAATAGGAACAGAAATCTGTGCCACCTTGATTTTATCGTCCGATGAGAACCCGACTTCTTGCCCGGTTCTGCCCAGATACACTTTTAACAAAGCATTGTGTTCATTGCTCCATTCACTGTGCAGTATATTAAAGCAGGCATTGTCCGCAAGGCTCATTGTTCCTTTTTCCTTTGATGTAAATTCCATTGTAAATATCACCGTGCTCAATGAGCGTGTATTCTCTTTATACACATCGTAATCAATTCCTTCGGCCGCTCGCCTCGGCTCAAGAATAATTTCGGTTTGCGGATTTGCACCCGCCTGTGCTGAAACAGATGTAATGCCTGCAGATAACAGTACGGCAGTCGTAAACAGGCTCATTATTTTTTCTTGCAGTTTCATAATGTCACCTCTTTCTGTGGTTAGTGAAAACTAACTTATATTTAAAAAAATAAATATTTGTATAAATCACTTCCTTTCATATAGTTAGTTTAGGCTAACTGCGGGTCTTGAAAAAAGAGTCTATTTCAAGACCCGAATGTTTGGTCGTCACACCATAATTAACAAAACAGAGTATATCATACTATATATGTCTTGTCAATACTATAAAAAATTTTTGTAGATACTTTACAAATGAATTTATTTATGTTATACTTTGTCTTGTTAGTCGTCACTAACCGTAAATAACGCCAACTTATTTACGAAAGGATTTGCAAAATAAAAGATGAATAATCAGATTTTTAAACGCATTGCAACCGCTTTTGTTTCCGCTTGCCTTTTTATTTCGGGTTCCGGGGTATTTGCGGAGACAAATGATATTTTTGCAGTGCCGTCAAATGATATTAATAAGAGCGGAGAAAGGGGAAATGTTCGCATTATTGTTGAGCTTGATGACACTCCGCTTCTTTCTTACGGCGAAAAAATCAGCACATACTCAAATGTTCCCGATTTTCTCGCATCAAACGAAGCCAAAAGGATTGAGCAAAAGCTTGAGCAAAACCGCAAAGCCGTAAAAAAAGCGTTTGTGCAGAGCGGTATGGATTTCACAGTAAAGCGCGAATATTCGGCGGTAATGAACGGTTTGTCCGTGGAAGCCAATATTGATGACTTGAATGAAATCAAAGAAACTGACGGTGTAAAGGATGCTTTTGTTGCGGAATTTTATAGCCTTCCCAAGCCGGTAAATGCCTATTCAAACGGCGGAGTTTCCGCAATAGGCGGCGATATTGTCGGCGAAAAACTCGGTCTGACCGGTAAAAACAGTGCCGTTGCAATTCTTGATACGGGCCTCGACTTATCCCATCCTGCTTTTTCATCGGTAAACAGTCCGAAATATTCCAAGGATGATATTGAAAATGTTATCAAAAACAATAAAATGACCATAGGTAAACTGAACGTTTCAAAAGTCTATATAAATGACAAAATTCCTTATGCGTATGATTATGCCGATGTTGATACAAATGTTTCAGGCGGCGATTCTCACGGCACTCATGTTGCCGGAATTGTGGGTGCAAACGGAGGCGGAATTGTTGAGGGAGTCGCACCCGATGCACAGCTTTTAATTATGAAGGTTTTCGGCGACTCAACAGGCGGCGCATATGATGATGATATTTTGGCGGCTCTTGATGATTCCGTTAAATTCGGGGTGGATTCCATCAACATGAGCCTCGGCTCCACGGCGGGTTTTTCGGAAAGCGCATATAAATCCATGCGTGAGGTATATAACCGTGTAAAAAATTCGGGAATTGCTTTATATTGTGCTGCCGGCAATGAGTACAGTTCATCTTATCGGAACACTGCCGGCAACGATCTGCCGAAAGCAACGGAACCTGACAACGGCACAGTAGCTTCGCCGTCTACCTATGATGCTGCTCTTTCGGTTGCGAGCATGAATAATATAGAAACCACTTCGGTATATTTACTTGCAAGCGGCAGAAAAATCCGATATAACGACCCGTCCGAAAAACCGAGCGGTCAACTCACATCGCTTTCGGGTGCTTTTGAGTACGTTGATTGTGGTATAGGTGCGGCGGCAGATTTTTCAGATAAAAATTTAAAAGGGAAAATCGCTTTGATAAGACGTGCCGGTGAAGAAAACGGCGAAATTCTCACCTTTGCACAAAAAGAAACAAATGCAAAAAATGCAGGTGCGATTGCTGCGATTATTTACGATAATGTAGACGGTGCTCTTGTAAATATGTCAACCGACAATAAGATACCGTGTGTGTTTATCAGTAAGGCAGACGGTGAGTATCTTTGCGAACAAGCTGACAAACACCTTTCGGTAAGCGAAGATTATGTTGACAGATTTAAAGATAGTTACAGCGGAAAGATGAGCGACTTTTCGTCTTGGGGCATCACTCCGGATTTAAAACTAAAACCTGAAATTACAGCTCCCGGAGGGGATATTTATTCCACACTTCCGAACGGGCTTTACGGAAATATGAGCGGCACATCGATGGCATCGCCGCATATGGCGGGGGCTGCGGCAGTTATGCAACAATACATACTTGAAAATAAAAACGGACTGAATATGACAGCGGCTGAAAGAACCAGTCTTTTTAATGCTCTTATGATGAGTACGGCTGTTCCGGTCAGAGATGTAAACGGTATTCCGTATTCGCCGAGAAAACAAGGTGCGGGACTTGTTCAGCTCCAAAATGCCGTAAAAACAAATGCGTTTCTTTTAAATACAGATAACGGCAGACCGAAAGCCGAATTAGGCTATAATAAAATCGGACAGTATACCTTTGATTTTAAGGCGGTGTCTGCAAGCGGCAACGATATTCAATACGAGCCTTCGGTAACAGTTCTTACTGAGGACACCGTTATGGAAAACGGTGTTGTGTATATGGCGCAAAAAGCAAGAGAGCTTTCAAGCGAAGAGGTTACGATAACCTTGCCGAAGAAAATAACGCTTGCGCCGAACGGAGAAACCGATATAAATGTAAAAATTGAACTTACGGAAAAAGGCAAAGCAAATCTGAAAAAAGATTTTCCTAACGGTATTTATATTGAGGGTTATGTAACGCTTAATCCGATACAAAACGGCGAGGTGGCTCTTTCTTATCCGTTTATGGGGTTTTTTGGAGATTGGCAGGCTCTTTCCATGTTTGATTCAGACATTTATGATGATGAAACTGCGTCAATCTGTGAAACGCAAATCGGACAGTTCAGAAACAGTGACGGAGGCGGATATATTCTGGGTCACAACTATTATGTTGACGGTTCGGAAGAATATAATGCCGATAAAATTGCGATAAAAGGGAACGAATCCGGCAAGAATGTTACCGCCGCCGTTTCTCTTTTGAGAAATGCCGACAAGCTTACATTTTCGGTGGAGGATATTGACGGAAATACCGTTTACAGCGAGAGCTTATCAAAGGTTTCAAAAACGCATTACTCCTCCGAAGCCTTTTACACGCCTATGGCGGCAAAAGGCTGGGAGCCGTTTGATACATGGAATACTCCGCTTGGTGACGGAAGCTATGTTTATAAAATCACGGCAGTGTTAGCCGGCAGGGAAGAAACAAGGTCTTTTCCGATAGTGATAGACAGTACGGCGCCGGAGGTATTATCAAGCAGAATTGAAGGCGCACGTTGGATTTTGAGCGTTCACGACAATCACTATATTCAGGGTATATGTGTAACGGCAAACGGCAAAGAACCGATAACAAAATGGATAGAACCGGATGCCGAATCGGCTGATGCAATATCGGAAATTACATTTGATCTGTCATCTTCAGAATTTAAAGGACTGACGCAGGCAAAGATTGCACTGATAGATTATGCCGGAAACACATATCTTTCGGACTATTACTCGCTTTCGGGTGCGTCAATCGTATATCCTCAGTCGGTAACGCTTGACAAATCGTCGCTTATAATGACCGAGGGTGAAAGTATAAGGCTTTCAGCCGAGGTTATGCCCGGAAATGCCTCTAACAGAACGGTTGCGTGGAGCACTTCAAATGCCGAAACGGCAGAAGTAACTGCAGACGGAATTGTTAATGCAAAAAAGTCTGGGAGTGCGATTATTACGGCAGAAACAATAAACGGAATAAAAGCAAGCTGCGAGATAACCGTAAATGCCAAAATGCCGGAAGCATTTTCTGTTGAGGCAGCCGTCACAGCTAAAAAGAATATCTTTGCCGGGGATATAATACCATTTGGATTTCAACTTGGTAATATGAAAAAAGTTGCAACCGTTTCATTTACATTTGAAAAGGATGCTGCCCTGCAATATGCAAATCTGATCGGCAAAAATGGATTTACACCGCTTGGAATCAAATGGAACGATGATAATACCGCAACAATAGCGTTGTCATATTTGCAGAACGGAGCAGGGGGGAGTGTGAGCAAACCGGAGTTTTTTGATGTTGCCGAAGTTCAGTTTAAAGAGATTCTTTCCGATATGTCCGTCGGTATAAAGCTTATTGATGTTTCTGCAGCAGGATATGATGAAAACGGAAAAGCGGTTTATTTTACAACGAAGATTACCGCAGAAAATGCAAATACAACCGTAATCAACAACCCAAGCTGTGATGTTAACAGCGACGGTATAATTGATCTTCTTGATATTACATATTGTCAAAAATATTATCGAAAAGATAAAAGCTCATCAGAATGGAATAATTTTAAGCGTTGTGATTTGGATGGTAACGGTTTGATTGATATACAGGATTTAATTATTATTTTGAAAACAATGTAAAATATAAAAGGACATATCGCTGAAAAGGGGCAATATGCCCTTTTATATATGCAGTTATTTTGAGTGGTTTTAAAGAGTGGGGGTGCGGACATATTCTTGGACTGTTTTATGCTGCTAATCCAAGATTATGCCTGTACTCCACAGGACTCATATAGCCCAGCGATTGTTTGATACGTTTTGTATTATACCAAGTAATATAGTCGTTAATTTCATTTATAAAATCTTTCATTGAGACACCTATCCATGAACGCCCGTAAAACATTTCATTTTTTAATCTGCCGAAAAATCCTTCACACGCTGCATTGTCAGGAGAGCAGCCTTTCTTTGACATAGAACGTGTTAATTCGGCGGCTTCCATACGTTTTATCCATCACGTCCAGCGATAATGACAGCCTCTGTCTGTGTGTACAAGAGGATGCTCTGATGTTGATAATGTCCCAATAGCATCTTCAAGCATTTTATTAACCAAGATAGAATCAGGTGTCGTCCCAATATTCCATTTTACAACCATACCATCAAAACAATCAATAATAGGTGATAGATATACCTTCCCGGAAGGAATGGCAAATTCGGTTATATCCGTCAACCATTTCTGATTGGGTTTTTCTGCATGAAAATCACGATTAATTACATTCTCAACTTCAGGAGTGATTTCACCTTTATATGAACTATATTTCTTTTGTCGTTTAGACATGACTAAGAGATTTTCAGATTTCATGATATCACGAACTATCTTTTCTGAAATAGTAATTCCCAGTCTTTTCAATTCCTGATGAATCCTTCTATATCCGTAGCACTTTCTATTCTCGTTGAATAATTCTATTATCTTTTTACGAATATGGCTGTATTTATCAGGTTGCTTTATTGCTGTTTTATGATAATAATAGCTGCTTTTTGCCATATTTAAAAGCCTTAACAAATTCGGCAGTGGATATCTGTCTTTCATAGCATCAATGACCACTGCTTTTTCATGGTTTTTTAGTTCCGTTACATTGATGCCGGGGTCTTTTTTTAACAAGTTCAATGCCTCTTTCAATACATCAACTTCCATTTGCAGCTGTTTAATTTGTTCCTGTAACTCAGAAATATCCTGAGTCGGTATAGATTTCGTATTAAAATCAATATTCTCGCGTTTGATTTGTTTCTTTGATGACATAAGACCTGCAACTCCGTATTTTTGATACTGCCGATACCAAGCATATATACTCATACGGCTATATCCTATTTCTCTTGATACATATTCTACACCTTCTCCAAGAGAAAAGCAACGCTTTATTGCTTCTAATTTTAAATTTATATCAGGATAACGTGGATGTTCAGGTGCATTA
The DNA here is from genome assembly GCA_905201285.1 of uncultured Eubacteriales bacterium. GTDB lineage: Bacteria > Bacillota > Clostridia > Monoglobales > Monoglobaceae > UMGS1820. The sequence continues at coordinate 20,584 of CAJKNM010000001.1, forward strand.
ATATATTTTTGTTGAATTTGATAAGGTTTATTGGGAGAACCATGATAATCCTGTTTATTTGCAAGCATATTTCTATACCAATCATATAGCGTATGTCGTGACGGATATCCTAGATATGTTATGGTTGCCTGAACAGATCCTAATCGCTCATATTCTTTTAATGCATGCTCTTTTTGTTCTTTTGTGTACATATATATTTTACTCCTTTCAGAGTCCAAGAATATGTCCGCACCCCCCGCCCGCAGATTACATATCCCGATATTGCCAAATTGCATTGTTGGCAATGTCAACAAGCTCGCCGTAGCTATAACCATTTGTCTGTCCATTCTGCCAAGCGCTAAAGAATATGCGATTTGATTTTGCTCTTGCATCGGCATATCCCAAACCATTCTGTACTTCTGTCAAAATATCGCCAATAAAGTTTTCAACAATGATTATTGCTTCATTCGTGGCATTGCAGGGTGCCGACTCTCTCGGCACTTCTGCTGCATTTGCAGAAAAAGAACTTATTAAAATTGATGCGATTGATAATATGGATATGATTGATTTCTTCATCTTGAAACACCTCCTGCATAAACTATATCTTCAAATACAAATTCTTCTGCGGTGTGTTTTATCTGCTCTATAGCAGAAAACCAGGCAAATTGGTCGTTAGCTTTGAGTTCTTCGGTGATGCCCTGTTTGATAACCAATTCTTTAATCAGTCTGTCAACCATTTCCTTTGCGGTTGTGTCAATTTCTTCAAGATACGCAAGCCAAGTTCCATTCATCATTTTCGTTGAGTAAAAGCAAGGTCTGTTTTCTTTGATAAATTTTGCGTGCACTCTGCCATATTTACCGATTTTATAGACTTTTTCATCGGGTACAGTTAGGTTTGGAATGTAGTAATCTCCGTTTCTTACATACTCAATTCCATTTTCGATAAATCTTTCCTTCATAGCGTAAACGCCTCCTTTAAATTTGGTATCTTCATTTTATCAGAAGGCATTTAATTTGACGAATGTACGGATAAAAAAGAAAAAGCCAAAAACCCATTTTACTGAGTTTTCAGCTCTATCTTTTGCCTTTGCTATGCCAATTTAGCTAAATTTTCATGTTTTCAAAATTACTTCCTTATCTGGTCTTGGCATTTGCGGTGACCTTTAGTTATTTATTATATGTTATTGTGACGGAGGTGCTGTTTTCGTCCCAGACAACCCTTCCGCCGACCGCCTGAACAACATCGCGGATAGGAAGAAGCACGCGGTTGTTATATTCAATCGCCGGAGACGAAAGATATACTGTCTCTCCGTTAACGCGCATAAACTCACTTTCGGGCTTTATCAGAATTCTATAGCCGTCTATATCTATGCCGGCATAGTTCATATCGTCATACCATTCGATTTTTGCGCCCATATCCTCTAATACCGAGCGAAGCGGAACGAGCGTGCGGAAACGTTTATTATCGGTCACGGGGGCCTGGTCAAAGTCAACCTCATCTCCGTTGACATAAACGGTTATAAGATTTTCGTAAGGAATTTCGTGAGCCTCGGCGTACGAGAGCGCGGTCGGCTCATCACTGAGCTTACAGTAAATCTTAACGCCCGGGCTGTCGAGAAAGGCGTCCTCTGAGATTGAGTCCACCGTTGACGCAATCGATATCGACGAAAGATTCGGGCATTTGGCAAATGCCTTTTCGCCTATTCCTCTCACGCCGTAAGGAACGGTTATCCCTATTAACGCCTCGCACTGATAGAATACGCCCTCTTCAATGGTGCTGATTCCCTTTGAAAGATGAACGGCTTTTATACTGCTGCTATAGGCGAAGCACATACTTCCGACAGAAGATATTGTATTCGGAAGGGTTACTTCGGTAATGTTCTCACTTCCGCCGAAAGCGCCGTCACCGAGCGCGGTAACCGAATACCCGTCAATCGTATCGGGAACATCCACGCGGCCGTTTATATCGTCAACTCCGGTAATCGTTGCAGAGCTTCCGATGACGGTATAGGTATAGATATCACTTTTATACGTATTTGCATCTGCGTCTTCCGCTGAAACCGTGCCGACGCACAAAAGTGAGATTATAAGCAGAAACGCAGCAAAAATGTGTTTCTTCATTATTAATCACCTCATAATAAAATTTGTGCTTTTGACAAAACACAAATTCTATTATAACATATTTTAAAAGAAAAATCAAATTTTTTTCAATTCGATGTTTATTTCACCGTTATCGACGGTAAGAACAGCGTATCCGCTTCTTGCCGTTCCGGGGTTTACCACCCAAATATCGTTGTGTTCGAGAAGCTGACAGTGGGTATGACCGAAGATGCAAATGTCCGCCCCGAGCTCCTTTGCTTTCATTATTACACGAAGCGGCGACATCTTTACGCCATAGTTATGACCGTGGGTTAAGAAAATTTTCTTTCCGCAGAATTCAAAGAACCTGTCATAAGGAACATCACGTACAAACCAGTCGTTGTTGCCGAGGACATACGCAAACGGAATCCTCGGATAGGTTCTCATTATTTCCTCTGCATCGCTCTGCATGTCCCCCGTAAAAATAATAAGCTTAGTGTCGGGATTTTCCTTCATCGCTTTATGTATTCCCGCGGTGTAACGGTGGCTGTCGCTGAAAATAAGTGCTTTCAATGTTATTAACTCCAATTCTTAAATATAATTACAATACAGTCATATGTTTACATTAGACCTGTGCTAAGTATAGCATAAGCAAGGAAATACGTCAACCTTTGATAATAAATTGAAAAAAATAGCACATATTTAATTTTTCGGCATAGATTATAAGTAGCGGTAACTATTTTTATAAGGAGTGGGATTATGAACTTAGAGGATATGATTAAAAATATGAATCCGCAGATGCTTTCAAACGCACTGAGCAGGATGAACAGTATTTTGTCTCCCGAGCAGATGAAGCAGGTGGAAAGAGCAATCAAGTCAACCGATAAGGGTCAGCTAAATGCGAAACTTAACAGCCTGACGGCGGAGGACCTCCGGCGTGAGCTTCAAAGCAATCCGGTGCTTGCGAAGCAGATGGCCGACAACCCTGAGCTTATGCAGAAGCTTAACGGAATTTTTAAGAAGTAACGAGGTGATGACAGATGGCTGACGAGCTTGACTTATCAGGTGCGGTTGATATGCTTAAAAATATGCTGAATAACGAAGAAGGCCAGCAACAGATACAGAATATTGTTTCGATGCTCGGTGGAGAGAACCAAGCCGAACAGCCGAAAAAGACAAACGATCCGGATAATATCGAGATGATAATGAAGCTTCAAAAGGTTATGTCAATAGTGAATGATGCCGAGAACAGTCGCCAGGCGGCATTCCTGCGTTCGCTTGCACCGCTTCTTAAACCCGAGAGACGGGATAAACTCAATAAGGCTGTTCGCCTTCTCGGAATGGGCAAGGCGATTGAGGTCTTAAAACAGACATAACGGTATAGGGAGGTGTATGGCTATTTACAGACGGTACGGAACAACACCGGCCGGCGGAGGGCAGATGCCGAAGCCGCCGCACAATTCTATGGCACAGGGCGGCGTATCCGCGCCGAATAGGGAGTGTGGAGGAAATGCTTCCGAGCGGCGTGATACAAATTGCGGACGGCGTGATGCAAGTTGCGGCGGACAGCGAAACGGTTCGTTCCGCGGAAACGGGCAAGTTAACCGTGGAAATTATAGTAATCCTTCACAACGCGGCCATATGAATCCGCCGCCGGGTCATCATTCGACAAATCAATGCGGTCAAACGGATAAACGTTTCCGAACAGAGGAAGGCGAATACGAAAAACCGCGAAGGTCTCCGCCGCATGGTGGAGGGGCGTTAGGTATGCTGACGCGGTTCATACCTCAATCGGTGTACAATCCCGAAACCGGAAAGGTGTTGGGGTTTATGTCGGCGGAGGATTTACTTATTGCGGCATTGATAATATTGATAATAGACAGCAGTGATGAAGAAACAGATAATACGATGCTGGTATACGCCCTGATATATATACTTATATCGGATCATATCGACCTCCCGTTGTAGCGAAAGCCGTATGGACTGTGCCGAGGGTACATTCAGGCGGCTTTCGTTGGATTCTCAAAAAAATCAAAAAAAATTTAAAAAATTGCTTGACATTTAAGTGGATATATGATAGAATAGTCTTTGTCAGCGCGATAGAGCGCCGAATTGCTGGTATAGCTCAATTGGCAGAGCAGCTGATTTGTAATCAGCAGGTTGTAGGTTCAAGTCCTATTACCAGCTCCAAAAACGGCAAGGTTTTACACCTTGCCGTTTTTATTTGTATGATTGTCTGCTATGAAATGAGTTCAAATGTTACATTTGGAGTTTCCTTATGCACATCGTCAAAAATCTCAAGCATTGATACACAATATTCTCTTAAGTCATCGGGAAGCGTCAGGAAGCCATATATTTTCACTTTAATTCTTTCTCCATCCATCCATAAATATCTCATACAATCCCACAAAGCATCCCAATTTTCACCGTAATATTCAGGCAGACCGAATTTTGTTTTTAAAATCAAGTGTATTTCACCCAAATACTTGCATCCGGTAAAATCTAATATAATCGGGTTTTCTTTAATTGGTTTAAACGCATTTCTTCTGTATGCTTCTTCGTAATTCATTTAATCCCTCCTATTCAATCTCGATAAATGTGGCATAATGATCATAAGTTACAAATATTAATCCATCATTTGAAAACAGTATTCTCTCGGTTCCTCTGTATCCAAATTCATAATTAATGTCTGCCTCGTACCAAATCCTGTTTGGGACGGCAGGTAAATGTATATCAAACGGGGTGACATTTAGTGTCGGGTTTTTAGCTTGTGCAGTCATTATACACAAAAACCGGCAAAATTGCAAATAGTATGAGAAAATCATTTTCAGATGCTTTTTTTGATGGAGAAATGCCATTTCCGTGTATGAGGTTACTTTATTTCGGTGAGGAGTAAAAATATCGGGAAAAATATTGACAATCACGTTATTTGGATTTATACTTATAAGTAGTAAAAAACGGCAGAGTGCCTAATTAAAAAGGAGACCAACTATGAAAAATGAACCTGTTTTGTTAAAACCGGCGTTTAAGGATTATATATGGGGAGGAACGCGGCTTCGCACCGAGTACGGAAAGGACTGTGATTATGACCGCATTGCCGAAAGCTGGGAGTTATCGGCGCATAAGGATGGCCAGAGCATAGTTTCAAGCGGCGAGTATTCGGGGAAGACATTAACCGAGTATATAGATGCCTGCGGCAGCGAGATTCTCGGCACGCGCGGCGCGGCGTTTGAGATGTTCCCCATTCTGATAAAGTTTATTGATGCAAAGGATAACCTTTCGATTCAGGTTCACCCAAGTGACGAGTATGCGCTTAAAAACGAGGGTGAGTACGGAAAGACCGAGGTTTGGTATGTTCTATCGGCCGAGCCGGGGGCGGCGCTTTATTATGGCTTTAACCGTGAAATAACGAAGGACGAATACCGCCGCAGGATTGCCGATAACACAATAACAGAGGTTCTGAACCGTGTTGAAGCCAAGGCGGGGGATGTATTCTTTATTAAGCCCGGAACGGTTCACGCGATAGGAAGCGGACTTATGATTTGTGAGATTCAGCAGAATTCAAACACCACCTATCGTGTATATGACTATGACAGAAGAGGAGCGGACGGAAAGCCGCGTGAGTTACATATTGACAAGGCGGTTGACGTATCTGTGCTTGCTCCGTCGGATCAGGCGGACAGCAGCGGTAAGACTCAGCGGATGGACGGATATACCTTGAGGCTTATAGCAAAGTGCAAGTATTTTACCACAGAGAGAATCGAGGTTTCGGACAAGGCGGTATTGGAAGTCGACCGTGAAAGCTTCCGTTCAATAATTGTGACGGACGGCTGTGCAAAAATTAAAATGAACGAAGCTGAGCTTGATGTCAAAAAGGGTGACAGTGTGTTTGTTCCTGCGCAGAGCGGAAGTATTGAAATCGACGGAAGCTGCGGAATATTACTTTCGTATGTATAACGGCGGAACAAAAATAGAGCAGGAGAAGAAAGATGAATAGTTTTGTTACGGAGCCGGAGAGAAGGCTTGAGATCAAAGAAAAGTATGATGTGGTTGTTGCCGGCGGAGGTATTGCGGGGATTTCCGCCGCCCTCGCGGCGGCGAGGGGCGGAGCAAAAACGCTTTTAATCGAAAGGGAGTTTTCGCTCGGCGGACTTGCGACGCTCGGGTTGGTTACTATTTACCTGCCGCTTTGCGACGGCAAGGGAAGGCAGGTCAGCTTCGGCATAGCGGAAGAGCTGTTCAGGCTTTCGGTTAAGTACGGAGCGGAGGCGAATTATCCCGAGATGTGGCTCTCGGACCATACGGTCGAGGAGCGTGCGAAAGGGCAGAGGTTTGAAGTAAGGTATGACGCAAATGTTTTTGCTATTTTGTGTGAGCAAAGGTTAAAGGAAGAGGGCGTAGATATTTTATACGGAACCTCGGTTTGTTCCTGTGATGTTAATAACGGTCGGATAAACGCTCTTATTGTTGAAAATAAATCGGGGAGGTATGCGGTTGAAGCGGGCGCAGTTGTTGACGCGACCGGGGATGCGGATATATGTGCTTTTTCGGGCGAGGAAACAGTTCTGTATGAGCCTAAGAATATTCTTGCCGCTTGGTATTATGCGGTTGAGGGCGGAACTAACAAGCTTCATATGCACGGCTTTGCCGAAGGCTCAAATGAGGACGTTAGGCTTCTTTCTCAAAAACGTTTCTGCGGAATTGACGGAAATGAAATATCCGAGATGGTACAGATGGCACATAATGAAATTCTGGCGGAATTTTTAAGGAAAGGCGGAGTCAGCGAGGAACACTCGCTTTCGTCAATCGCCGGAATTCCTCAGCTGAGAATGACAAGGCGGCTTGCCGGCACCTGTGAGATGACGACCGAAAAAGAGGGTGAGAGCATCGGAACAAGCGTGGGTGTAATTTCAAACTGGAAGAAGCGCGGGCCCGTTTATGAGGTTCCGTTTGAGTGCTTGTACGGAAAAAAGGTAAAAAATTTGATTACTGCTGGGCGCTGCATATCGGTATCGGACGAGATGTGGGATATTTCGAGGGTGATTCCGTGTTGTGCGGTTACCGGCGAGGCCGCAGGAACAGCGGCGGCGATGACCGACGATTTTTCGACTTTGGAGGTTGAGTCACTTCAAAGCAGACTGGAGGCGGCCGGAGTTAAGCTTCATATATAAAGGGTGAGAGGGATATGAGTACGCATGAGCGCACAGCGTTGATTGCATTATGGATAATTGCGGCGATACTTGTCTGCTGTGCCGCGTATATCGGTTTGGTTGACCGCGGATATGACGAGGTTTCGTTTATTGATGTTGGTGAAGCGGATTCGGCGTTTATCAAGACGCGGCATCATAAGGCGGTGCTTATAGACGGAGGAAACACCGGCTCGAGTGAGTATACCCTCACCAATTATCTGCGTTCAGGTTTTACCCCAAGGCTTGATGCGGTGTTCGTTTCGCATATGCATGATGACCATATGAACGGTGTGATTGAGCTTATTAACGGCGGTTATCCAATATCACGCATATATGTTTCAAGGTCCTCGGGTGCGTGTGATGAATTGTCAAAGCCCGCGGAGGAGCATAAAATTCCTATTTTTGAAATTCAAAAGGGCGATATTATAGATATTGACAATACTAAGTTTACAATTATGTCTGATGGATATTCGGCGGCAGATGATGACGAAAATGACCGGTCCTTGATTATCAGAATGGATTGCGGGAAAAATTCGTTTTTGTTCACGGGTGATGCAACCTCGAATGAAGAAAGCGAAATCCTAAATGATAATATTGACGTTGACTTTTTAAAGGTCGGACATCACGGCTCAAAGACCTCATCTTCTCCGGAGTTTATTGAAAAGGTAAGTCCTCAGCTTGCTGTAATCAGTGTAGGATTGAATAACTCATATCACCATCCTTCGCCGCAAACGCTTGATACGCTGGAAAAACAGAGAGTTCCAATTCTCAGGACGGACTATGACGGAACTGTCACGGTGATAATGACCGAGGATGATATACGAAATATCTGTACGAGTGAGCATAACTGAGACAGGTAATGCGTGATTCGATAGAAAGCATTGCCGGGAAAGGATAAATTTATGACGTATGACGAACTGACAACCAAAATAAAGAGCGGAAAGTTAAGCGGAATATTTTTCTTCTATGGTGAGGAAAGGTATCTGCTTGAAAAAAGCATTGCGCTTATCAAAAAAAAGGTAATTACCCCGGGGACAGAGGCATTTAACTTCTTTAAGTTCGATGGGAAGAAGGTCGCTATAGATGAAATTTCCGCTGCTGTTGACAGGTTCCCTCAGATGTCGCCGATGAAGCTGATAATCGTCAAAAACAGTGGAATGTTAAACAATGCGGTACTCAAGGAATTTAAAATAATAAAGAAGATAGTTGTTCCGTCAGACACCTGTCTGATATTTGTTGAGGACAGCTTTGACAAAAAGAAACTGAAAAATCTTTCGTTCATCGAAGACGGCGGCGGTGTTGTCTCGTTTAACTATATGCCGTTTAATAAGCTTGAAATCTGGATAGAGAAGCGGTTTAAGTCAGAGGAAAAGGAAATTTTAGAAAGGGATACGCGGTATATCCTTCAGCTTTGCGGTCAGTCGCTTGAGAAGCTGACGCGCGAATGTGAAAAGCTTAGCCTGTATACCGGAGAAAGGCGAAAAGTCACCCGTCGGGATATAGACGCAGTGATTGAAAAAACGGTAGAATTCACCACCTATAATATGGTTGATAATGTTGTGTCGGGGCAGGTGGGAAAGGCATTTGAACAGCTTAAATATCTGCGCGATACAGATGAAAAACCGTTTTATATATTAAATTTGGTTATGTCGCGTCTGTCAGAGCTTCTGCTTTGCAAGCTTCTCAAAGAGGACGGACTTTCAACAGCGGAAATCGGGAGTTATTTCGATTTCCCGAGGCCCGCATTCGTTGTAAACAAAACTATTGAAGAAAGCCGAAGCTTCAGCGAGAAATATTTAAAATCTATGATAAACAGGGGTCTTTATTATGACCTCGAATGTAAACAGGGGCGACTTTCGCCGTGGCCGGCACTGGAATTATACCTCGCCGAGCTTACCGACAGAAAGCGCAGGTAAATCACGATGCCACAACCGTTATGCTGACATCCCTGCCGCATTTTATTCCCGCTTCGCCGAGGGCGCAGACAACTGTCTGCTCGGCGAGCTTCGGATAATTATTCTCTTCGCTCAGATGGCCGAGAATTATCTGTTCGGTCCCCATTTTCACTAAGAATTCAGCCGCCATTCCCGCTTCATCGTTGGAAAGGTGACCCAGAGCGCCTCTGATGCGGCGTTTCAGCGCAGGGGGATAGCTTCCTATTTCAAGCATGTTTACATCGTGATTTGATTCTAAGAGAACAGAGCGGCTTCCTTTGATTGCCGCGAACAAATCCTTTTTAAGCTCTCCTATGTCGGTCGCAACCGACATTTTTTCGCCTTTGTGCATAAAGCTATAGCCAACAGGCTCAGCCGCATCGTGGGGAACGGGGAAGGGTTTTACTCCAATCTCGCCTATCTCAAACGCCGAGTCGGTTTTGAAAGTTTGCACAAGCCCGTCGTCGATTTTGCCGAGCTGACCGTGCATTGCGTCCCAGGTTCCCTCATTTGCCCATACGGGAAGCTTATATCTTCGCATCATCACGCCGACTCCGGCAATGTGGTCGATGTGTTCGTGAGTGACGACTATCGCCGAGAGTTCCTCGGGGGCAACGTCAATACCACGCAGGGCGGTTTCAATGCACTTTCCGCTTACACCGCAGTCAACCAATATTTTTGTTTTATTTGCAAAAACTAAAGCCGCGTTACCGCGGCTTCCGCTTTTGAGTGGAATAAGCTTCATAAAAATCAGTCCATTCTGCTCTTTTATACGTTATACTGCATTTGTGTGCAGCTCTTTATCGATATTTCTTCGCGCTATCTGTGCGCCGATGCTTCTAAGCTTGGCCTCAAAGTTCTCATAACCCCTGTCGATGTATTTTAGGTTATAAATCTCGGTTACTCCATGTGCCATAAGTCCGGCAATAACCAAAGCCGCACCGGCACGGAGGTCAGTGGCGTGAACGGGCGAACCCGCCAGGTGGTCACAACCTTCGACCGCGGCAACTCTGCCGTCAACGGATATGTGCGCCCCCATTCGATTCAGTTCATCTACATATTTAAAACGGTTGTCCCATACATTCTCGGTTACAAGGCTTGTGCCGTCGGCAATAGTCAAAAGCGTAAGCATCTGTGGCTGAAGATCTGTCGGAAAACCGGGGTACGGCTGGGTTTTAATATTTGTTCTTTTAAGACGTCTGCCGTCAGTATATACACGGATAGCTTCATCGTATTCTTCGATTCCGACACCCATTTCTTCAAGCTTTGCGCTCAGCGATTCCATATGAGTGGGAATGATGTTTGTTATGGTGACATCGCCGTGCGTAGCAGCGGCAGCAATCATAAACGTCCCCGCCTCGATTTGGTCGGGAATAACGCTGAATTCGCCGCCGTGAAGCTCAGGCACACCCTTAATTTTTATAACATCGGTTCCTGCGCCCTTGATGTTTGCACCCATACAGTTTAAGAAGTTTGCAACATCGACGATGTGCGGTTCCTTTGCGGCACTTTCGATAACAGTGATGCCCTCAGCAAGCGTTGCGGCAAGCATTATGTTTATTGTTGCGCCGACGGATACAACGTCAAGATATATATTGTCGCCCACAAGGTTGTCGGCGCGGAGGTCTACCATTCCGTGGTCAACCTCAACCTCGGTTCCTAAAATCTTGAAACCTTTTATGTGCTGGTCTATCGGTCTGACACCAAAGTCACAGCCGCCGGGCATTCCTACCCTTGCACGGTGAAAACGGCCGAGCAGAGCACCCATAAGATATGATGATGCCCTTATGCGGCGAACCGTTTCATAATCCGCTTCATATTTATTAAGATTTGTACAGTCAACCTCGACCGTGCTTTTTTCGACAAATGCTGCACTTCCGCCAAGGCCGTTTATTATGTCAAGGAGAACATCAATGTCGCTGACGTGAGGAACATTTTCAATTCTGCACTTTCCTTTTACCATAATTGACGCGGCTAAAATTGCAACGGCAGAATTTTTTGCACCGCTGATTTCAACCTCTCCGCTGAGCCGCGCCCCTCCTAAAATAACGAGTTTTTCCATATTAGATACTCCCACCAATCGGATTTTATCTAAGGAATAAGAGTATGTCCGCAAAGCCGCGGCCTCTCCTACGCCTAACCATATATATCAGCTATATATTGTGTCAAACATTAATATTATATCAATATTTTGTTACAAATGCAATACATTTTTAAAAATTTGTACATTATTTTAATTTTATACATTAAAACACCGCGATATTCACTCTTCCGCTTTAAAAGACGGATAAAAGAAAGAATCGCGTTTTGTGACATATCTCAATTTGATATTATACCATAAGGATATTACAGGCGCGTTACACAAGTATTACATATTTCCAAAACATTTTGGCTTGTTTTGCATAATATATACCGAGAGCGGATTTTTCGGACAATAGGAAGTGAAAAAATGGCAGTAAAAATATTTGTAGACGCCGGTCACGGCGGAACGGATCCCGGGGCGGTAGGCAACGGGGTAATAGAGCAGTATGTAAATTTAAGCGTGGCGACTCAGCTGGCCGCTTTGCTTGAAGCGGGCGGATATGAGGTTAAGCAATACAGAACAACCACAACCGAGAATGTTCTTCCCGGGAAGAGCGCCGACCTTACTAATCGCGCAAGAATGGCAAATGAATGGGGAGCCGACTATTTTGTGAGCATTCATACAAACAGCTCGCCGAATCCTGCAGCAAACGGCTTTGAAGCATATATCTACAGACTTGGCAACAAGGCTCAGCCTCTTGCCGAATCTATAGTTAAATCGTTTGTCAGCCGTCTTGGGTCTAAGGATAACGGAGTACATGCGGCGAACTTCGCAGTTCTTCGTCAGACTCGTATGCCCGCGGTGCTTCTTGAACTCGGGTACCTCAGCAACCCGACAGAGGCGCTCAACCTCAACAGCCCCGCGTGGCGGACAGCGGCGGCCGAGGCAATATATGCTGGCATATATAACTATGTCAAGCCATATTCATATTAATAAAGAGTTGACGGTGTAAAAAACGTACCGACAGCAGTCTGCTTCGCTCAGACTGCTATGTGCAAAGCTTACCCTTCAGCGTACCCGAATACGTTTTCGGGTAATCCAAAAGTGCGCTCATGGCGCACTTTTGGTTCGGTTTGCACATTCTGTGCGTTTTTTTCTTGCTCCCAAGAGGGACTATATCTTTTATAGCCCCTTTTTTAAATATTTAAGAGAAAGTTATTCTTGAAATTCAGAGAAATTTGTAGTATAATCTACTAAAATACTTCACGGAGGTGACATTATGAATATTTGTGTTTACGGCGCATCCAGCGACGCCATTGACAGAGAATACATAACCACAGTTGAAAAAATGGGAGAGGAAATGGCCGGGCGCGGTCATAATCTTGTTTACGGTGCAGGCGCTCAGGGACTTATGGGTGCCGCTGCACGTGGAGTAACAAAGGGCGGAGGAAAAATCATCGGTGTTTCACCTTCATTCTTTAAGGTGGACGGCGTTCTCTATGATAAATGCACCGAAATGATTTTTACAGAGACAATGCGCGAACGCAAGCAGATTATGGAGGAACGCTCTGATGCCTTTGTTATGACTCCGGGCGGAGTCGGGACTTTTGAGGAATTTTTTGAAATTCTCACTTTAAAACAGCTTAACCGTCATCAAAAAGCGATTGCCGTTTTAAACCTAAAGGGTTATTATGATGATATAGCACAGCTTATGACCCATGCTGCGGCTGGAGGATTTATGAAGGAAGAAACCCTTAATCTTTATAAATTCTTTACTGATTATAATGAGATGCTTGATTATCTTGAAGCCTACAAACCGCATAACATTGATATTAAGACGATGAAGCATATCGGGTAATTAAATTTATCTTACAATATCATAACGGCTATTGACGGATTGATAAAATAATGATATGATTAAATAAGTATTCTGCGTATTTTACGCATTAATTTGGAGGTTTACTATGTCTGATTTCGATTCTAACAAAAAGAGTGAAAAGGTTTTGGCGCTTTTGCATGACGACTGTCGCAGATCGCTTGAGCAGATGGCAACTATGCTTGATATGCCCATGACAGAGGTCGCCGAAACTATTGATAAAATGGAGGCCGATGGCATCATATTGGGCTATGGCGCGCACATAAATTGGGATAAGGCATACGGCTCCGACGCGGTCGCGGCTTATATTGAGCTTCGCGTTACACCGCAGAGAAACCGCGGCTTTGACAGAATTGCGGAGAGAATATATCAGTTCCCCGAGGTTAAAGCCGTAAACCTGATGAGCGGAAGCTATGACTTTGGTATAACCGTCCAGGGCAAGGACATCCGCGAAATATCTTTGTTTGTATCAGAGCATCTTGCGCCGATGGAATCTGTTGTCGAAACGGCGACGCATTTCGTTTTAAAGCGCTATAAATATGATGGTATTGTATGCTGTAAGCCAAGCAAGGACGAAAGAGAGGTTATGTCCTTATGAGTTTGGATTTTAAAAAGTTGATGAATAACACCGCGTGTTCTATTCCGCCCTCGGGCATACGAAAGTTTTTCGATATTGCCGCTGAGATGGAGGATGCGATTTCTCTCGGTGTGGGCGAGCCGGATTTTGTTACGCCCTGGCATATACGTGATGAGGGTATTTATTCCCTTGAAAAGGGAATGACATATTATACCTCGAACTCAGGACTGAAGGAGCTTCGCGAAGAAATCTGTAACTATTTAAACCGAAGGTTCAGCCTTAAATATGAGGCGAAGTCTCAGGTTCTTGTAACAGTCGGGGGAAGCGAGGCGATTGACCTTTGTATACGCTCTCTCGTTCAGCCAGGCGATGAGGTTATTATCCCCGAGCCGAGCTTTGTCTGCTATAAACCTATTGCTCAGCTGGCAGGCGGCGTGCCGGTGACTATTGAAACTAAAGCTGAAAATAACTTCCGCCTGACCGCGGATGAACTGAAGGCGGCGATTACGCCTAAGACCAAGCTTCTTGTCTTGCCTTTCCCGAATAACCCGACCGGCGGAGTTATGGACAAGCAGGATTTAGAGGAAATCGCCGAGGTATTAAAAGATACCGATGTGCTTGTGCTTTCGGATGAAATTTATGCTGAACTGACATATGGTGATAAGAGGCATTTTTCGATTGCTCAGATACCCGATATGTATGAGAGAACAATTCTGGTAAGCGGCTTTTCTAAGGCGTTTGCTATGACGGGTTGGAGACTCGGCTATGCCTGCGCTCATCCCGAGCTTATAAAGATAATGACGAAGGTTCACCAGTTTGCCATTATGTCTGCGCCTACAACGGCTCAGTTTGCCGCAATCGAGGCGATGAGAAACGGTGATGATGATATCGAGATGATGCGAAGCGAGTATGATATGCGCAGACACGTTATGGTTAAGGGATTTAACGATATGGGTTTGGATTGCTTTGAACCTCTCGGTGCGTTCTATACATTCCCATCGATTAAGAGCACAGGTCTTTCGTCTGACGAGTTCTGTGAGAGATGTTTGCGTGAGAAGAAGGTCGCTGTCATTCCGGGTACCGCTTTCGGCGAATGCGGTGAAGGCTTTATCCGCTGTTCTTATGCGTATTCAATCGATAGCATTAATGAAGCGCTGAACCGTATAGAAGCTTTTGTAAAGCACAGATAATTAGTTTAAAAGCCCTGCACAATACGGCGGGGCTTTTAAATTGAATTTTTAGTTGCAGATACTACCTTTTGTTAAACAGCATTCCTATAATTTCGGAAGATCCTCTGGCTATAAGCCGTCCTGCGGAATCTTTTAACGTACCGCTGGACGAGTCGTAAATTCCCAAGAGTCTGCCGAGGTTATCCTTGGCATATTTCATATTACCGACTGTATCAACTCTCCCAAACATTTTTCCGGAATTGTTAGAAAAATTATTAAACATTATTCTCACCTCCCTTCCGATAATCAGTAGCCACGTGCAAAACTCCAAAGATTTAGAGTTTATGCGATTTTACGGATGTGGCAAATCCGTTTTGTCACTATAAATTTAATATTGAATGTATAGAAAAAACCACTCTGATTTGGTATAATATAGTTGTAAACAAAATCCCACAAAGGAGAGTGGTTTTTATCTATCGTCAAGAAATTTTAAAAGACGTCAGTCTTTTTACTTCACAACCAAAAGCTAAATTTTACGATGAGCTATTCATCAATTTGGACTTAAGCTGTATTCCGGCTTACAATTCCAAAATCGGTCGTGCCGGTTATAGCAATCATTCTATGATTTGTGCCTTTATCGTTATGAAATGCGAGGGTTTCTCTCAAATTTCCGACTTACACGATTATCTGTCAAATAACTTAATTATTGCCCATTACTGTGGCTTTGACATATCTCGTGAATTACCTTCTTATGCAAAATTCACCAGATTTATCCGTGAATTTGATAACGATATGCTTCAAACCGTTATGCAGTCGCAGGTATTGAAAGCCGCCGGTTTATCTTTGATTGATTCATCTTTTATCGCTTTGGACGCAACTCCCGTTAAGGCTAATTTTTCTAACAACAATCCAAAATCCTTTAAAAAGGATAAGTTTTCTAAAGCCTCTCCTCCAAAGGCTGACAAGGATTGCAGACTTGCTGTTCAAACCGCTTCAAATCAGCATAACGAAAAGAATTATCAATTCTATTGGGGTTACAAAAATCATATTCTTGTCGACTGTATATCGGGCTTACCCGTTTGTGAATTAACAACCGGTGCCAATGTTTCCGACAGTTCTGTAACTCTCGAAATTCTCAAAAAAGCAAATTCTTTTCTTCCGTTAGCGGAATGTACATTTTTAGCTGATAAAGCCTATGATGTTAAAGGTATTTACAACGCTGTTCATAATACATACAACAGTGATTGCTTTATTGCCTTAAACAAACGAAATACCAAAAGCCCTAAAAAGCTGCCTTCCGGAAATATTATTTGCGAAGCCGGACTTGCAATGCATAAAGACGGCAGATTTTCAGACAACGGTCGCACGCGGCAGAAATACTGTTGTCCGTTTAAACGCTCTAAAAGCGGCAGCTGCCCCTGCAATCTTAAATGCTGGAATAACGGAAAGAAAAATCGTGGCTGCACTAAATACGTAACTATTCCGAATGATTACAGGCTTTCTATTGACAGAAGCTCAATAGCTTTTAAATCCGTTTATGCTCTCAGAACAGAAGCCGAAAGATACAATTCGCGCTTTAAGCAGGCAGGCTGCGAGAGAGTTTTTGTCCGCAGCGGCAATTCTGTAAAAAATCTTAATACAATTGCTCATATATCGCTTTTATCAATTGCAATTGCTGCCGTTATCACTAAGAAAGATGTTTCTTATCGCAGCGTGAAAACTTTAAAACGACTTGCCTGACTCTTTTTAAACTGAAAATTTTTGAATTTCACCGTAAGGTTTGTTTGCTATACCCTTTTTTGCTATTATTCGCTTTTGTTGCTTTGTTTGGCTTTGTTGATGTTTTATTTACTTTTCATTTCATTTCATATGTTTTGCACCTCTCTAATAATCAGCACTTAATACCTTCCGATAAGCAGTTTATTAAGTCTCCTTTCCTCAAAAAAACCAATATCTGCATTCATTCTAAGATGCCTAACTGTTAAGTCATAATTCTTAAATTTTTTAGAAACTGCTCTGTTATTCATATTTACGCAGTTTAATTCTCGAAGTAAAATACGAATATTTTTTTTGTGAAGATGTCCTTTCTTCATCCATCCGGTTATATCTCCGTAAACTTCGTTAAGCAACGCCTGAATATCGTCAATTATATCTTTAAATTTATCATTAAACTTTTCCTTTAGTGCAAAAATGTACCCAACTGCCCCGTTAAACGCGCTTTCGTAATTTTGTATTTTTTCCTGACGAGATCCCGACGTAAATATATCCATTAAACTTTCGGCCCCCGACCCAAACTGAGTTCCCAAGTCTAAAGCGCTTCCTAAGTCTCCGCCTAAGGCAGATGAAATATATCCACCAATATATCCTCCGATAAATTCGGCAGCAAATCTGACAAGAGGATTCCCCTTTTTGGCTGATCGATATGCTTTAAATTCGTCTGATAAAAACGAGCATACGCCTTGAAAATCATTATCTACAGACAAACTTTCATCTATAAAAGATTCATACTTTCTTTTAATTAGATTATATTTTTTTGAATATAAACCGGTCGCTTCATAATCAAATACATCATATTTTTTGGTAAACCAAAGTGCATTGTTTATTTGAATTGATAAATAAAAAAATATTCGCTTTAGTGCAGTCCCGTCGGCTTCTATAGCAGCATTAAAGCCTAACATCTTATTAACAATATCTTTTATTCCGTAAAAATAACTT
The DNA here is from genome assembly GCA_905201285.1 of uncultured Eubacteriales bacterium. Lineage (GTDB taxonomy): Bacteria > Bacillota > Clostridia > Monoglobales > Monoglobaceae > UMGS1820. Next base: position 38,125 of record CAJKNM010000001.1, read on the forward strand.
TCCTCGTCTGTGGAATGACTCATTTCATTTATTTTTTTCTTTATTTCATTTGCATAGTCAAACGGAGAATAATTATCCAAGCTTAGCAAAAAGTACGCTTTGCAAAATTTAAACGTTAATTCAAAATTTTTATACCCATTTTTTAAAATCCGTTTATTGTGCGGCCTTTCGTAGTAAGCTAAAACCGGATTTAACATTTTAACCGATGTTGATTGTTTTTCCATCACTTTAGCCCTCGTTTCTTCTTATTTTGCTTTATTATAACACAAACACTTGAAATAGTCAATATTAAAAAACTTGTAATACATTGTTTTTGTAAGTGATAAATATTGTTATTATGTAAGTAAATATTATAACTTGGGTGATGTTTAAATGAAATCTATAGGAAAGAATATTCGGATGGAAAGGCATAAGCAAAACTTAACCATTGCACAGCTTGCGGAAAAAAGCGGGATTTCCGATAATTTTTTAGGTAATATAGAACGTGGAATTGATGTGCCGTCGGTAAAAACATTAATTAAAATTGCTAACAGTCTTTCCGTTTCATCGAATGAACTGCTTAAAGATGAACTAAATGTAATAAATACAGATATTTCAGTAAAAAACAAAATTGCTTTTGAAATATATAATATAGTAAAAGGATTAAAAAGCAGGGAAGCAGAAACAGTATTATTTCTCGCAAGGGAAATAAAAAGGCTATCCCAGAATCAAGAGAAATAACTGTAACTTTTTCGACTGCTCGAAGGGGCTGCGGCAAAATGAATTTCATTTAGCCGCAGCCCCTTTTCGGTCATTTTAATTCCGCGATGGTGACACCGTTTTCGCCCTCGCCGTATTTGCCGAGGCGGAAGCTTTTCACGTGGGGGTGACGGCGAAGCATAGTTTGTATGCCGGCACGAAGCGTTCCCGTACCCTTTCCGTGAATTATGCTGACAGTGTTAAGCCCCGCCATCGCACATTCGTCAAGAAACTTATCCGTTTCCATTTCGGCTTCTTCAAGCGTCATTCCTCTGAGGTCTATCTCGGATTTAACCGAGTCTCGGCGGAGTCCGCCGCCATATGTCGATACTTTTTTATAGCGTTCGGGTTTCTTTCCCTCCTCCTCGGCAATAAGCGTCATATTGTCTGCCTTAGCGGTAATCTTCATTATTCCGACCTGAATCACGGCCGTACCGTCTTTTTTGTTAATAGATAATACACTTCCCTTATCACCTAAGTCATTAATCATTACCTCAGCGCCGAGCTTAAGCGAATTCAGGTTTACGCCTGCTCCTCTCGGAGCGTTTGCCTTTTTTATCTTGGGCGATTTATTGTTCTTAAGCTTAAGACCCAATTCACGTTTTAATTCCTGAATCTGTCTGAGCGCTTCTTTTTCATCGTGCGCCTTTTGTGCCGCCTGAATCTCTTCAAGCATTTTATCAACGTCATTTTGGGTCTTTAAGATAATTTTTTCGGCCTTTTCTCTTGCGCGGTCATAAATTTTATCCTTTTGCTTTTCTATTTTGTCGCGCTCAGCCGCGAGTTCAGCCTTAAGGCGCTCGGTTTCGGCACGAAGCCGTGCTGTTTCCTCTGAGTTCTTTTCCGCCGAAATTCGGTTATCCTCTATCTTTGACAGTACGTCCTCAAACCGAATATTTTCATCTGAAAGCATTTTACGCGAGTTTTCTATAATCCGTTTCGGAAGCCCGAGCTTTTCGGAAATAGCGAACGCGTTACTACGGCCCGGAACGCCTATAAGCAAGCGGTATGTCGGGCTGAGAGTGGTCACATCAAATTCACACGAGGCATTTTCGATTCCCGGTGTGGTGAGTGCGTAGAGTTTTAGTTCGCTGTAATGCGTTGTCGCCGCTATTTTCGCGCCGGCATTTCTGAAATCCTCAATTATTGCGGTCGCAAGGGCCGCGCCCTCGGTCGGGTCGGTTCCCGCTCCAAGCTCGTCAAAAAGTACAAGACAGCCGTCTGTTACCTTTTCGGAAATTTCAACAATGTTTTTCATATGCGATGAGAAGGTTGAAAGGCTCTGTTCTATGCTCTGCTCATCGCCGATGTCTGCAAATATATCGGCACAGACCGACAGCTCTGTCTCATCCGCCGCAGGAACGTGAAGTCCCGCCTGTGCCATAAGGCAAAATAGACCGAGTGTTTTCAATACAACCGTTTTACCGCCTGTATTTGGTCCGGTGATTATCAGCGTGTCGAAGGTTGTTCCCAATTCAATGTCTACGGGAACAACCTTCGACTTATCTATAAGCGGATGTCTGCCTTTATGAATCTTAAAGACTCCGCCGCGGTTCATCTTCGGCATTACCGCCTTCATATCAAGTGAAAGCCGTGCCTTTGCCACCACAAAATCAAGATGAATCAATGTTTCAAAGTTAAGACGTATCTCTTCGATGAACTCAGAGACATCATTTGAAATATCGAGCAGGACTTTTTCAATCTCCGCACGCTCTTTTACGGTGAGTTCGTTTAGGTCATTGTTTGCGTTTACCACACCCTCGGGTTCGATAAAAACGGTAGAACCAGAAGCCGACATATCGTGGGCGATACCCCGCACCTCACCGCGAAACTCTGATTTAACGGGAACAACATAGCGGTTGTTTCGGACGGTGACGATTGCGTCCTGTAAAAACTTTCTGTAATACTGTGAATGTATCATAGAATCAAGCGTGTCGCGGATTTTTGAAGATGTATTTTTAATTTTCCTGCGGATTCCCGCAAGCTCGGCGCTTGCGCCGTCCGCCATTTCGTCCTCGGATATAATAGAGGTTGTTATTCTTTCTTCAAGTCTCTTGTTAGGTTCAAGCTCTGTGATATATCCCGACAGGACGCCTGTCTGTTCGGGCGTGTACTGCTTCATCACCCTTGCCCCTTTTAAAATTCGGGAAATGTTTAAAAGCTCTGACATAGAAAGCCCGCCGCCTGCGTTCAGACGCTTGACAGACTCGGATATATCAGAGATTCTGACAATTTCGGGTGAGCCGAATTTCAACAGAAGCTGAACCGCCGCATCCGTTTCATCAAGGGTTTGTTCCACTGCACGGATATTGTTTGTCGGAACAAGCTTTAAAGCGAGTTCCTTTGCCGCGTCGTTTTTCGCAAGTGCGGCAAGCCTTTCGAGTATTTTATCAAATTCAAGAGTTTTCAGAGATTTATGTTCCATAATTTAAACTGCCTTTCTGTGTCCGTGAAGTAACCACAGCCCTCCGCTTTTCTTTTGATTTAACCGTTTAAGTTCTGAAAGCTAATTGTTATTCACAAACTTTGTATTATAGTTTTCGATGCAATGCCGAATTATTTCGACCGCGGCATCACGGCCCTGAACCTCATCAACGGCGGTTGCCTTGCCCTCAAGCTGTTTGTATACCGAGAAGAAGTGACGCATCTCTTCAAATATGTGCGGCGGGAGGTCGGATATATCGGCATATGCGTTATACGAGGGGTCTTCAAACGGAATGGCAATAATTTTTTCGTCGTTCTTTCCGTTGTCAATCATCTTTATAACACCTATCGGATAACAATGAACCAAAACAAGCGGGTCAATCTCTTCCGAAGTCAAAACCAGCACGTCGAGGGGGTCTCCGTCGTCGGCATAGGTTCTCGGTATAAAGCCATAATTGGCGGGATAGTGAGTCGAGGTATATAAGATTCTGTCAAGAATAATAAATCCGGTTTCTTTATCAAGCTCATACTTTTTCTTGCTGCCCTTTTTGATTTCTATAACCGCAAGAAAGTCCTCGGGTGAAATTCTTTCGGGTCTGACGTTGTGCCAAATATTCATATAAAACTCCTCCTTATATTCTTCTTAAATTGTTATATTATTGATTGTTTCCATATTATAAACAGGTTAATCAAGCTATTCCGATAAGGATACAGATTGTATGCACGGCAAAGGCGCAAATCCACGCAATCAAGCATTGAAGTATCACGATTCCCATTGCCCAGCGGCCGCCGAGTTCGCGCTTGATTGATGCGATTGCGGCAACGCAAGGAGTATAGAGCAGACAGAATACCAAAAGCGACAGGACTCCCGAGGTTGAGAGAATCGTGTAAAGCTCGCTTACACTCCCGATTAAGACCGAAAGCGTTGATACCACGCTTTCCTTTGCCATAAATCCGGCGATAAGCGAGGTTGAAATCCGCCAGTCTCCAAAGCCGAGGGGCTTGAATACAGGCGAAATAAATCCTGCTATCCCCGCAAGAATACTGTCCTGAGAGTTTTCAACTATATTTAATCTGAGGTCAAATTTTTGCAGAAACCACACAATGACAGACGCCACGAATATTACAGTAAAGGCACGTTCAACGAAATCCCTCGCCTTGTCCCACAAAAGCATCATTACGTTTTTTGCCCCCGGCATACGATAGTTGGGAAGTTCCATAACAAACGGAATGGCTTCGCCCTTAAAGATAGTCTGCTTCGAGATAAGCGCAGTGAGGATTCCCATTGCTATTCCGAATATGTAAAGACAGACCATCACAAGCCCGCCGTGCCGCGGAAAGAATGCCGCGGTAAAGAACGCATAAATCGGAAGCTTCGCGGTACAGCTCATAAACGGGGTCAGCATTACTGTCATCTTCCGGTCGCGGGCGGACGGAAGGGTGCGGCTTGCCATAACACCGGGAACGGTACATCCGAAGCCTATCAGCATAGGAACGATACTTCTTCCCGAAAGTCCTATCTTTCGGAGAAGCTTATCTGTCACAAAGGCAACACGCGCCATATATCCGCTGTCCTCAAGCATTGACAGAAAGAAGAACAGCGTGACGATAATCGGAACAAAGCTGAGGATACTTCCGACACCGCTGAATATTCCGTCTACAATCAGCGAATGCAGAACAGGGTTTATATTCCATGCCGAAAGAAGCATATCAACCGATTCGCACACCCAGTCTATGCCCGATTCAAGAAGCCCTTGAAGCCATGAGCCGATTACGTTGAACGTAAGGTAAAACACAAGCGCCATTATTCCGATAAATGTCGGAATGGCAGTGTACTTTCCGGTCAGAACAGCGTCAATTTTTCGGCTTCTTATATGCTCCTTGCTTTCCGATGGTTTGACCACGGTCTTTTCACACAGTCTTGTGATGAAAGAAAATCTCATATCGGCTATTGCGGCGGAGCGGTCAAGGCCGCGTTCTGTTTCCATTTGACAGATGATATGCTCAATCATTTCCTTTTCGTTTTGACTTAGCTTCAATGCGTTCTCTACAATAGAGTCACCCTCTATCAGCTTGCTTGCCGCAAATCTGAGGGGAATCCCGGCGGCCTTTGCATGATCCTCTATCAGGTGCATTATGCCGTGAAGACAACGATGAACGGCACCGCCTGCCTCGTCTTCGGAACAGAAGTCCAAACGCATAGGCCTTTCGCGATACTTAGCTATATGAAGTGCGTGACGAATAAGCTCATCAACACCTTCACCCTTTGCAGCGGAAATCGGAACGACAGGTATGCCCAAAAGCCGTTCCATCTCGTTTATTCGTATTGTTCCGCCGTTATTTCTCACTTCATCCATCATATTAAGCGCGAGAACGGTCGGAACGTTTAACTCGATAAGCTGCATCGTGAGGTACAGATTCCGTTCGATATTTGTGGCGTCAATTATGTTTATAATTCCGGTCGGCTTTTCGTTCAAAATAAATTGGCGTGAAACGATCTCCTCGCTTGTGTACGGCGAAAGCGAGTAGATTCCCGGAAGGTCGGTGACACGTGTGTCGGGGTGACCGACGATTCGTCCGCTTTTTTGGTCAACCGTAACGCCGGGGAAGTTCCCGACGTGTTGATTTGAACCCGTCAGACAGTTAAACAGAGTTGTCTTGCCGCAGTTCTGATTCCCGGCAAGGGCAAAGGTCAAAACCGTACCCTTGGGCAGGGGATTTTCGTTTTCCTTGACGTGATACCTTCCATCCTCACCCAAACCCGGATGCTCGGATACCGCGGCGGTACCGATGGGCCTTGCGCAGGGCTTTTGACAATCTGCCCGCGACAGCTCTTCAACAGTAATTTTTTCGGCATCGGCGAGACGGAGCGTCAGTTCATAGCCATGGATTCTGAGTTCCATAGGGTCGCCCATAGGGGCATATTTCATAACGGTTACCTCGGCACCGGGAATAACGCCCATATCCAAAAAATGTCGGCGAAGAGAGCCTTCACCGCCAACGGCGCAAATCCGCGCAGGAACACCTATTTTTAAATCTTTAAGAGTCATTTGCTTTTCTCCTGATTGCTTGTACTTAGTATATACTATGTATATGAAATTTAACTTATTATAATTTTATCGCATATTGACAAAAGTGTCAAGTATGTTTGATGTTTAGATAGCGTCAAATAAAAATAAAATTTTGAAAATTTCTCTTTACATTTGTCACATTGTGTGGTATACTGTCTTTAATTGAATAGCTTGTCTTTAAAGAGCGATGCGGGACATCGGCAAGACGACATTTTTATCGGTTCGGAATTTTCTGTGACTATGCCTTATTATGCCTTGTCTGCGTGCGCGGACAAGGCTTTTTAAATTTTAATTTAACAGGGAGAGTTGAAAATGTCAAACAAAAACGAAGGCATCTTTGATGCCAGAAAACTCGGCTCGGGCAAGATGCTGGTTCTCGGAATTCAGCATATGTTCGCTATGTTCGGTGCAACGGTGCTGGTTCCGATTATTACCGGACTCAGTGTATCATCCACACTTCTTTTCGCGGGTTTAGGAACCCTTTTGTTCCACATCCTGACCAAGGGTAAGGTTCCTGCCTTCCTCGGTTCGTCATTCGCATTCCTCGGCGGATATGCAGCGGTTTCTCTGCTTTGCGAACAGAACTCGATAGACAACTTTTCGGCTTATGCCGGTGTCGGTGTCGCTGTTGCGGGTCTGATTTATGTTGTTCTCGCGGTTCTGTTTAAGATATTCGGTGCGCAAAAGGTAATGAGATTCTTCCCGCCGATTGTAACGGGTCCTATAATTATCGCGATAGGCCTTACACTTTCGTCATCGGCTATCACGAACTGCTCGGCTAACTGGTGGCTTGCTATGGTTGCGGTTGCGGTTATCATCGTATGCAACATCTGGGGCAAGGGAATGGTTAAGATTATACCGATTCTCATAGGTGTTATCGTATCTTATCTTGTTGCGGCCGTTACCGGAAACGTAGATTTCACTTCTGTTAAAGAAGCGGCATGGATTGGCCTTCCTGTTGTTTGGCATAACACAGCTCTTTCGCTTATCGGTGATTCAAGCACAAACTCGTCAGTTGTGATTACCTCAATCATAACGATTGCTCCTATCGCTATCGCTACTATTATCGAACATATCGGTGATGTTTGCGCTATATCATCAACGGTTGAAAGAAATTACATTCAAGACCCCGGTCTTCACAGAACTCTCCTCGGCGACGGTCTTGCAACCTCGCTTGCGGCGCTGTTCGGCGCTCCGGCAAACACAACCTACGGCGAAAACACCGGTGTTTTGGCTCTTACAAAGGTTTATGACCCGAGAGTTATCAGAATCGCGGCGTACTTTGCAATCCTGCTTTCGTTCTCGCCTAAGTTTGCGGCATTCATAAACTCTCTGCCGACTGCGGTTATCGGCGGCGTTTCTATGGTTCTCTATGGTATGATTTCGGCGGTCGGCGTCAGAAACGTGGTTGAGAACAAGGTTGACTTTACAAAGTCAAGAAATGTTATTATCGCGGCTCTTATAATGGTTCTTTCAATCGGTATCAATTACAGTAAAGCGGGTGCGATAAGCTTTACTATAGGCTCTGCAACAATCAGCCTCACCGGTCTTGCTGTTGCCGCTCTTGTCGGAATTATTCTCAATGCAGTCCTCCCCGGTAAGGACTATGAGTTCGGCAAAGATCTTCAAGGTGACACTTCGGTGAACTTTGAAGTATAATTTATAAGAACTTTATCAGAATATTTAAAGGACTGGCGGCTGAAGCCACCGGTCCTTGCTTCTTTATAATACTGAATTTTAATGTTGGTGATGTGTATGAAGTTTAAAGCAGAGTTATATGATGAAAAGGTTCTCGGAAGGGTTATAACAAGGATTGCCCATGAGATTTCGGAACGAAATGAGTCCCTTGATGACATCGTTTTGGTCGGAGTGAAAACACGCGGTGTGCCGTTCGGACAAAGACTTGCGAAGTGCATACACGATAAGATCGATGAATCAGTTAATGTTCCGGTGGGGGCGCTTGATATAACCACTTTTCGCGATGATATAGATAACGGGGACAGAAAAAGACAGCTCAATAACAGCGAGATGCCGTGTGACATTAACGGAAAGACAGTAATTATTACAGATGACGTAATATGCACAGGCAGGACGGCAAGGGCCGCTATTGACGCTTTGATTACCTTCGGAAGGCCGGCGAAGATACAGCTTGCAGTGCTTGTGGACAGAGGACACAGAGAGGTGCCGATTCGTGCCGATTATGTGGGAAAAAATATTCCCACATCGCATCTTGAGACTATAAAGGTTGGCTTTGCCGACACAGACGGCAGGGATTTTGTTGAAATATATGAGTGATATGTAAGGAGCCCAACTATGAAGAAATTTTTTCAGGAATTTAAAGATTTCGCTATGCGCGGAAGCGTAATAGATTTAGCGGTCGGTGTTATCGTCGGCGGTGCGTTTCAAAAAATAGTCAATTCTCTTGTGACAGACATTATCTCGCCGATACTCGGGTTGTTTGCAAAAGAGAATTTTAACGGACTTTCGCTTAACGTAATGGGTGTTTCAATTCAATACGGTTCGTTTATAACCGAGGTTATAAACTTTATAATTATGGCATTCGTGATTTTTGTAATGGTAAAAACGCTCAACAAAATAGCATCATTTCACAAAAAACCGGAAGAAGAGGAACAGACCGAGAAAAAGTGTCCGTATTGTATGTCAAAGATTGATATAAATGCAACCCGTTGTCCTTATTGCACCTCGGTTCTTGAAGAAGAACCCGATGAAGAGCCAACCGAAAGCGCCCTGTGATTATCATAGGGCGCTTTCGCTTAAATATTCACGAAGCTCAGCCTCGGCGGCTTCGACCTCGCCGAGAAATTCTCTCGCAGATACCCGATATGCACCGTTACCGAGAATTATGAGCTGTTCCATATAGTCAGAGGTGGCGACCTTTACATTATAGTTCTTCCCGAGCTTATGCGTTGCTTTTTCTATATAAGAATCCGCGGTTTCGGCTTCCTTTGTATAGACGACGGTTATGTTTCCGACTTTTTCTATACTGCCGTGGTTTCCCTTTACTTTATACGCGTCAAAAACGAGAATTACCTCCGCTTTTCGCATTGCACAATACGCACAAAGGCGATTGGCAAGTGTTGCCCTTGCGAGGTCTAAATCGTCTTCGGCGAGCTTCTTCAGCGAATCCCATGCAAATATTATGTTGTATCCGTCAACGAGGACATAATTTCCATCCTTAGGCTTTCGGCGGGTTCCCGTTCGGACGGGAGAAGAATCATTTTTCGGCGTATTCAGAGCATGATGAGCTCTGCGTCGGACCTTTCCGTAGGTTTTTTCAAATATTTTCAATAATTCTTCGTCATCGGAAAACCCGACGTGATTCTGTCTTACCGGCGGTTCACTCTGCCGAACAACGGGCGTTTCAAGCTGAGCCGCTGGGAGGTGCATATGACTGAAGACCTCATCCCACTTAACAGTGTATCCTGCCCCATGAGAACAAAACACAGAATCGGCGGTGTTTTCGACATCGGCCTCGGCGCTGTATCCGATTTCGTCTATTACCTTTTGGGGGTCGGAACACGGCTCATAGCCGCTGACTTCAAGCGACATTCTGCCCTTGCCCTTTGTATAGGCAATAAGTTCCGGGTTATAATCACTCATCGCCGAAACAGGTGCGTTTCCGCGGATAATCGAGGTATTCCCGAATGTTTCGGGAGAGGTAAATCGGCCGCCCATACGGTTTATATCGGTCATTGCACGTCCAACAGAGTCGGTGAGAAGCTCAATCGTAAACCTGTACCACGGTTCGAGAAGGACGCTTTCGGCCTGCATCAACCCCTGTCTCAAAGCACGATAGGTTGCCTGACGGAAGTCACCGCCCTCGGTATGCTTTAGGTGTGCCTTGCCCGAAATCAGAGTGATTTTCATATCGGTTATCGGTGAGCCGGTAAGCACACCGATGTGCTCTTTCTCTTCAAGGTGAGTCAGAACAAGCCGCTGAAAGTTTCGGTCAAGATCGTCCTCACTGCATTTAGCGGCAAATTTAAGGCCGCTGCCGCGGTCGAGCGGTTCGAGTAAGAGGTGAACCTCGGCATAGTGCCTGAGCGGTTCATAATGGCCGACGCCCTCTACACGATTTTTTATTGTTTCTTTATAGATTACACCGCTTTTTTCAAGTTCTATATCCATTCCGAAACGTTCGGACGCAATTCTTTTCACTATTTCAAGCTGAACTTCGCCCATGAGCTGAATGTTAATGTGATTGAGCCGGCTGTCTTTTACAACATGAAGCTGTGTTTCTTCTTCCTCAAGCTGACGGAGGTTAGTTATTGCCGTATGCTCATCGAACCCGGGTGGAAGCTTGACAGTATAGGTGAAAACCGGTTCGAGGGTCAGCGGCTCTGAGTCCTGTTCGGCCCCGAATCCCTGACCGGGATATGTGCCGGTGAGACCCGTTACCGCACACACGGTTCCGGCCGGCGCTTTCTGAACATTCTTATATTTGAGTCCGGAATATATGCGTATTTCGTTTGCTTTTTCCGACAGATTAATATCCAATACATCTTTAACATTCAGACTTCCGCCCGTTATCTTCATATAGGTCAGACGCTTGCCCTTTTCGTCCTCGGATATTTTAAAAACCTTTGCTCCGAATTCCGGGGTTCGACTCGGCTCGATTGTATAGGCCTCAAGAGCGGCGAGAAGTTCGGAAATTCCGCTTAATTTAAGCGCAGAACCGAAAAGACACGGGAAAATCCGCCGCTGTGAAATTGCGGCGGTAAGGGACGCATCCGATACTGTACCGCTTTCTAAAAATTCGTCCAATAATTCTTCGCTGCACATCGCCGCCGATTCGGCAAAATCATAAGATTTTGTATCGGCATTAAAATTAACACAGCCATCGCCGAATTTTTCGCGAAGTTCGCTTAAAAGTTCATCCTGATTTGTGTCAGGTAAGTCCATCTTGTTTATAAAAATAAAGACCGGAATTCCGTGACGTCTGAGAAGCTTCCAGAGCGTTTCGGTGTGCGGTCGGATGCCGTCTGACGCACTGATGACAAGTATGGCATAGTCAAGAACCTGAAGGGTTCTTTCCGCCTCGGCGGAAAAGTCAATATGCCCCGGGGTATCAAGCAGAGAGATATAAGTCCTGTCGGTTTCGATTATTGCCTGCTTTGAAAAAATGGTGATTCCGCGTTCACGTTCTATACTTTCGGTGTCAAGAAAGGCATTGCCGTGGTCTACTCTTCCCGGCTTTTTAATCTGACCGCTCAGGTATAAAAGCCCCTCTGAAAGAGTGGTCTTTCCGCTGTCAACGTGCGCAAGTATTCCTATCACTAATCTTTTCATAATAATCTCCATATTCTCCTTGTTCGCCGCCCTGTGTCGACACAAACAGTTTATCCGTCCTTTTATTCGGCAGAGCCGAGCTGGCTGTTATAAAGCTCGGCATAGAATCCGTTAAGCTTCATCAGCTCGCTGTGTGAACCTTGTTCTATAATATGCCCGTCACGCATTACGAGTATTACGTCTGCGTTACAGATTGTGGAGAGCCGATGCGCGACGATAAAGCTTGTCCTGCCGCGCATCATTTCTTCAAACGCCTTTTGAATACGAATTTCGGTTCGGGTATCAATAGAGCTTGTCGCCTCGTCGAGAATCAGCATAGGCGGAAGAGAAAGCATGACGCGGGCAATGCACAGAAGCTGTTTTTGTCCTTGTGAGATATTCTCTCCGTTTTCTGAGATAACCGTATCATATCCGTCGGGCAGACGCTTTATAAAGCTGTGAGCGTGCGCCGCCTTTGCCGCGGCAATAATTTCTTCGTCTGTCGCATCGGGTTTTGAATAAGCGATGTTATTTCGTATTGTGTCGGACTTCAGCCATGTGTCCTGAAGAACCATGCCGAAGTTTCCGCGGAGGCTGTCACGTGTTATATCTCTTATATCGGTGCCGCTGACCTTTATGCTTCCGCCGGTCACGTCATAGAACCTCATCAGAAGGTTAATAAATGTGGTCTTTCCACAGCCGGTCGGCCCGACAATCGCTATTCTCTGACCCGGATGTACATTTAAGTTAAAGCCCTCAATCAGCGGAACATCGGGAAGATACGAAAAACTGACATCCTCGATGTCCACACTTCCGTCAGCGTTATTTAAAACGCGTGCGTCCGGCTTGTCGGGGAGCTGAGAGGGTTCTTCTATCAGGTCAAACAGGTGCTTTGCGGAAGCAAACGCATTTTGAAGCTCGGTTACCACGCCCGAGATTTCGTTAAACGGTTTGGTGTATTGGTTCGCGTATGTCAGGAAGCAGGTAAGCTCGCCGACGGTTAGGGCAAGACCCGCACCGAAGCTTCCGAGAACGGCGAAGGCGCCGGCAACGCCGACCGTTGCATATACCAGATTATTAACAAATCTTGTTGAGGGGTTTGTGAGTGATGAGAAAAATACTGCCCTCATTCCGACGTGCTGAAGCCTTCCGTTTATACCGTCAAACCGGCGTTGTGCTTCATTCTCATAGCCAAAGGCACGAACAGGCTTTTGGTTTCCTATAATTTCTTCGGTGAGAGAGGTGATTTGACTTCTTATTTCGGTCTGCTGTCTGAAAAGCTCATACGTGTGGCTTGAAACAAATCTTGCAACAAAGAATGACAGCGGAGACATAACCACTACTGCCGCCGTTATTATCGGGTTGATTTTGAACATAAATATGAGTGTTCCTAAAATGGTGGCAACGCCGGTGAAGAATTGTGAAAAACCCAGGATAAGTCCGTCGGACAACTGGTCGGCATCGGTGGTTATACGGCTGATTATGTCACCATAGCCAACCGAATCGATGAATTTGAGCGGAAGTTTCTGCATTTTTGAAAACGCCTTATAACGTACGTCGTTTACGACACCATAGGCAATCCGGTTATTGAAAATACCCATAAGCCACTGTGCGGCGGCGGTCAGAACCGTCACGATTCCGAGACGTATAAGTATAGGAAGAAGTGCGTCAAAATCAACCCTTCCGCGGCCGACAATCAAATCGACACCGTTACCGATTACTATAGGCGCATAAAGGGTGAGCGCCACGCTTACCGCCGCAAATATAAGTGACATAATAAATGAATATTTATAGGTGCTTATCAGCTTTAAAACTTTAATAAGCGTATTTTTTTCGATGGAGCTTGTTTTCGGTTTTTTACTCATTTCGATATCCTTTCTGCGGCTGTGCCGGCCAACTCCTCGGGAATCTGTGTTGCACATATCTCGCGGTATATTTCGCAACTTTCAAGAAGCTCTTTATGCATGCCCATTCCTACGGCTGAGCCGTCATCCAGAACAAGAATCAAATCTGCATCGCGGATGGTTGAAATTCTCTGTGATACGATTACCTGTGTCATATTGGGATTAGCCTTTGAAAGAGCGCGGCGAAGCCTTGCTTCGGTCATAAGGTCAAGGGCGGATGAGCTGTCATCGAGTATCAGAATCTCGGGGTCTGAAACCAGCGCCCTTGCAATCGTAAGCCTTTGACGCTGTCCGCCGGAAAAATTCTTGCCTTCCTGAGAAACAGAGGTGTCAAGACCGTCTTTTTCAAAGATAAAGTCATACGCCTGGGCGGTTTTAAGGGCGTTGATTATTTCGTTATCATCCGCGTTTTCATTGCGCCAGCGCATATTTTCACGGATTGTTCCCGTTAGGAGTGATGCCTTTTGAGGAACATATCCGATTTTTCCGCGGAGCTGTTTGAAGCTCATATTTCTGACATCCGTGCCGTCAATTTTGACACTTCCCGAGGTGGCATCATAAAATCTCGGTATCAGGTTGACAAGCGTACTCTTGCCTGAACCTGTTCCGCCTATTATGCCTATATTTTGACCGCGTTTTAGCTTAAAGCTGATGCCGGACAGCGCATCCTCTTTAGAACCCGAATATTCAAAGCTGACATTGTCAAATTCCAGTACGGTGTCGCTGCTGTCTGCGACGGCCGCGTCTGCGGCATCGTCGGTCATATCGGGCTGAAGCTCTAATACCTCGGCAATACGCGTTCCCGATGCCATTGCTTTGGTCAGCGTAACTATGAGCTGGGCAAGCACAAGCATGGCAACAAGAATCTGGGTGAGATAGTTCACCATCGCGACAACCTCGCCCTGCTGCATACCGCCTATGTTTACGCGGATTCCGCCGACCCAGAGCACAGCGATAACGGCGAGGTTTACAACTATATAAGTCAGCGGGTTCATCAATGCCGATATGCTTCCGACCTTCTCGTTTATGCTCATAAGCTCGGCGTTTGCGTCAGAGAAGCTTTCTATTTCGGCACCTTGACGCGAGAAGGCTCTGATTACACGGACCCCGGTCAGGTTTTCGCGGGTGATTTGAGATACCCGGTCAAGACTTGTTTGAGCCTTTTTATAAAAGGGAACGGAAATATGCATCAGAATATAGATTAAAAGCCCCATAACGGGAACGGCAACCAAAAATACAACAGCCACCCTTGCGTCAAGCATAAGCGCCGCCGCCATTGCGCCGATAACGATAAAGGGCGAACGCAAAAACAAACGAAGAAACATATTAACACCCGATTCGGCGCGGTTGATGTCGCCTGTGATTCTTGTGATAAGCGAGGATGTGCCGAATTTGTCAAGCTGTGACATAGACAGCGAGTTAATTTTTTTGAACATATCTCGGCGGACCGCCGTTCCGAAGCCGTAGGCGGCCCTTGCCGCAAAGAACTGCGCCGTAAGGGCGCTGCAAAGGCCTAAAATTCCCATAAGAACAAGAACGCCGCACATTTTAAGAATATATTCTCTGTCAGAGCCGGCAATACCGGTATCGATTATGTGTGCCATAATGACGGGAACGGTCAGCTCAAAACAGGCTTCCAAAAATTTAAACAGCGGAGCCATTATACATTCCTTTATATATCCTCTGAGGTATTTTATCAATTTAAACATAATGTAAAAAATCTCCGTTCCGCCGCAGAGCGGCAAGATTCTCTGTTGATTGTACTATTTGATTATAAAAATTATTAGGACAATTTATATTATTTTATCATATTTTTCGGAAAATAACAACAATTTAAACAATAATTATTATACATAAATTCCGGCCTTGCGGCGGGACAGGTGTGTAAAATTTGCCAACGACACTAAATGACACTTTGTTTTGTGTAAGAATATGAATGTGAGCGGCGGAGATGTGTAAATTAACCTGCTCCGGCCGCTTAATTTAGAAAATTTTATGAAGGGAGTGGCATATAATGCCGAATTTTACTACACCGATTCCGCCGAAGCTGACGGGAAACTCAGCGGAGGATATCGGTAAAATCAAACAGTGGGGAACAGCACTTGTGGACGAGCTGACCTATTTGTTTAATAATCTGGACAGCGGAAATGTAACGGAGGCAGCCTCGGTTAAGGCAGAGAATATTGACGCCACCAACGCGCGGATAAGCAATGCGCAGATAGGGAAGCTTTCGGCCGATAAGTTAAAGGCAGGAAGCATAGATACGGGGGTTGTTAATGTAAGGGATAAGAACGGAAGGCTGAGTATTAGCGGTTCAAGCATAGTGATAAGCGACGGAAGCCGAAAAAGGTTTGTTGCTGAATATGATAAACAAAGCAATGCTTTCAGGTTTGTTCTTTATAATAAGGACGGCGACCCGACAGTCGGAATAGGAAGCAGCGGAGATGCGGTTTTCAACGGTACGGTAGAGAGCAGTACGATATATGCGTCTACAATCATAGGAACGGACAGTGCGTCATATCAGAATGAAAACGGCGGAGTTTTTGCGAATATAAACCAAACGGGAATTAAGATAATGCAGGACAAAAACGGACGGCAGCAGAAGCTGGGAATGACGGTCGCAAACGACGGAACAGCGTATCTGATTCTGGGAGCGGGTGACGGAAACGGTAAGATGACCTTTAACGGAGTGACATATACCAACGGGTCGTTTGTGGTTGAAAAATGTGATAAGTATACAAGTATGGGCATAATCGGCGGAAAGCCGTTTATAACCTTTTGGGACGAAAGCGGGGATTTATGGCTGAACGGAAACAAGGTTTATATGAACGGCACAGATGTGAATCTTAAGCTTTCAAATATTGAAAGTGAAATTAAAAGTATTAAAAGCCGCATAAGTGCGCTTGAGAGCAAGTAAAAAAAGCTTATGCGTTTCCGAAAAAAGTCGGGAAACGCATGGACGCAATAACCTCTTATCATTTCTTACCCTGCGGATAAGAGAGTTTTATTACTATATTATATATTATGCCGATGCAGGGCGGCGGATAAGGAGATTATTATGAATGAATCATATAACGGAAAAATAAAGCAGGAGTTTTTTTCAAAGGTAGTAGAGTCTTTTAATATGTATAAGGAACATAAAAAGGCGCTTGACAGACGTATAATCGAGAATAATCGGTGGTTTAAGGCGAGGTATAACAACAATAAAATTGAGATTGACGAGCCGGTGACACCGTATCTGTTTAATATTATTGCGAACAAGCACGCCGATGCGATGGATAATTATCCTGAACCGAATGTTCTTGAAAGAGAGGAAAGCGACCGCGAGACAGCCGAGATGTTTACAAAAATCCTGCCGCTTCAGCTTGACCTGTGCGGATTTAAAAGAACATACAGCCGTGCGTGGTGGTACAAACTCAAAAACGGAGCTTCGTGCTATGGGGTATTTTATAACCCGACCTTGTGCGGAAGTATGGGCGAGATTGACATTAAAAAAATTGATTTGCTGAATATCTTTTGGGAACCGGGAGTGACTGATATTCAAGACAGCAAGTTTTTGTTCATAACGGCTCTGTGCGATAATGATGCATTAAAGGCGAAGTATCCGCAGTACGCGGACCGTTTCAGCGGCTCTGCTGCCCTGGACACAAGAACATATGACGATATGGAAAGCGGAACAAACACAGATATATTAAAGGATAAAAGTCTTGTGGTGGATTGTTACTATAAAAAACAGCGCGGAGATACGCATACGGTAGAGCTTATAAAGTTTTTTGACGATACGATTCTCGATGCATCGGAGGATCGCGGCGACTGTGGATTGTATGATCACGGTATGTATCCGTTTGTTTTTGACGTGCTGTATCCCGATGAGGACAGTCCTGTAGGGTTCGGAATGGTTGACATAATTAAAAATCCGCAGATGTATATAGACAAACTTGATGCGATTATAAGCAAAAATGCAATGATTTCGGGAAAGACAAGATTTATGATAAAAGACAACGGGGGACTTAATGAATATGAGCTGACGGATTTGTCAAAGGATATAATTCATTCGGCGGGTTCGGTCGGTGATGACAACATTCGTGAACTTCAGGCAAAGCCGCTTCATCCGTTTATTATTCAGCACCGTTCAAACAAGATAAATGAGATAAAAGAAGTATCGGGAAATCTCGATTTTCAACAGGGAGACGTAACCGGCGGCGTAACGGCGTATTCTGCCATTGTTGCCCTTCAGCAGGCAGGCGAAAAGCTGTCACGCGATATGATAGGCGAGGGATATGAGGCATACAAGAGAATTATCTATTTCTGTATTGAGCTTATTCGTCAATTTTATGATGAGCCGCGTTCATATCGTATAGCAGGCGATGACGGCGGATGCGAGTATGTTACCTTTTCAAACGAGAGCCTGAGGGGAGCAGGAACGCGGCTTCCTGCTGAATTTGATATTGCGGTCAGTGCGGAAAAAAATAATCCGTACAGCAGAGTGGCACAAAATCAAACGCTTACGGATTTATGGAAGATGGGTCTTTTCCATAGGGACACAATACGCGAATCAATCCTTATGCTTGAATGTATGCATTTAGACGGAAAAGAAAAACTGATTGAAGGACTTCGTAAAATCGCATCAGAGCAAGACCCTGCCGATAACGGCAAGGCTGTCGCGGAAGGAAATCCTGAGCGATGAATAGTCCGTGTTTACGGCCGTCAGAAGAATATCGTCACCGCGATAGTCAAGGCGGCGGCAATATATCGTGCCGTTCAGAATAAACAGGCCGATTTCGTCTCCTGAAAGCTGAGGAGTGTATTTGATAAATTTAATCTCGCCCTTGCAGAGCACAGGCTCCATACTGGTATCGGTGATACATACGGCGGCATCGGCGTTATCGGGGGCATCAAGTTCGATTTCAAAACAGTCTGAGGTGCAAAAGAGACGGTCGGATGCCATCGGTGACAGATGTGTATAAACGGGAAGCCTGCGCCGCGATGAACCTTGACGAAGACGCATTGCGTCATATTCATAGTTAAGACAGTTATATACCGCGGCGCGCCCGGCGTCATCAAGACCGGTTAACTTGCTGATTGCACAGAGGTCAAGAACGCGATGTCTTTTGAGACTGTCGGACGCAAAGTATTCAGAGATATTGTCTATTCCGTATTTTGCACAGATACGCAAAAAGACATCAATAGACGGCTCTGACTTGCCGGTTTCCCACGAGCTGAAAGTGGATTGGCTTACACCGAGCCAATTATATACGTCACGCTGTGACAATCCGGCGTCTTTGCGTGCTTGCTGAAGCTTCTGACATATGTTTTTGTTTGCCATAATTTATTTACTCCGTTTCGCCGTGTGAAGTCGGTATTGTAGGACTAATCTTGTTGTAAGAAAAAGGAAAGCCCGTATATGAATTTTAACCAAATAAGAATAATGGCCCTAATAACCGCTATTATATAATATCATATTTATAGATATTTGTCAACATAATATGATATTTTTTGATAAAGTTTTATTGACTATCGCATAATTCGATATATAATATTAAGTATAACCGATATTTCGATATTATTGTCAGGAAAATACCAAAAGGAAAGGAGATGATACGATATGACACATCCCGACATAGTTACAGCAGAGATATTCGGTGGTTATCCATCGCGGGACATAGAAGAACGTTTGGGAGAGTGCATATACTGTGAACAGCCTGTTTATGATAACGGCGAGGCAGTACAGAGCACTGACGGATTGTTCTGCAATATGGATTGTTGCTGTGAATATTATGAAATCACAAATATAAACAGATAAAACTCAAACAGAAAGGATGTTTAAAATGACGTTAAATAATGTAAAGGAAGTAAAGGAATGGCTTAGAAATATTCCGCTTGTTAAGGCGGAACTGACTTTAAAGATAAAGTTTTATCAAGAGCTTGAAAATGAATTCAATAAGGCAGAGGATTTTGAAAAATCACTTAGATATTACCGCGGTCAGATAGAGAGCCTTCAGCATAAGATGGAAACACTTATGGAGGATGTGGACAGGCTTTTCGGAATTTTGGACGAGAACGAAAGGCTTGTTATGGTTGCGAGATACATAAATCTGATTCGGTGGGATTATATAGAGTTCCATGTGTTCTACAGCAGAAGGCAGGCAATCAGAGTCCATGACCACGCCCTTTTAAAGCTTGTGGGACAGGCGGTAGGTGAACAGGAATGAATGAAGAAAAAGAGCTTATTAACGATAATCGGAATGAAAGCGAAGAACTCGAACCGAAAATTTCGGATAGGGCGTATGACAAGCTTGTTCAGCTTATGTCCTGCGAGAATGAAAGAGTTGCTTTAGCGGCGGCCAAAGAGATTATGTCAATCTATGAAAAAGAAGACACGGCCGCGGACGGCGATATAAGCTTAGAGGTTACCATTAAGGTTATTTGACGGGTGATAATGCACGGGGGGATAATGTAAATGAAGAAATCAAGAAAAGAAAAGCTATACTTAGAGCTTACAAAGACACAAAAGCAGTTTATGGATGCAGAGGCGGACGAGGTATTGTTCGGCGGAGCCGCGGGTGGCGGAAAGTCATACGGACAGCTCGCAGATGCTCTGATTTACGCGCTGAAATACCCTAAAAGCCGCCAGCTTATACTCAGAAAGACGTATCCCGAGCTTGAACATTCGCTGATTCTGGTTTCTCTCGGGTTCTATCCTAGGGCTGTCTGCACTTATAACTCAAGCAGCAGGAAATGGAATTTTTTAAACGGTTCTATAATTGAATTTGGTTATTGTGCAGCCAAAACCGATGTGCTTAGGTATCAGGGTGCGGAATATGATGTGGTGAGATTTGATGAGCTTACTCACTTCACCGAGGATCAATATACATACTTAATTTCGAGAGTGAGGGGTGTAAATCCCTACCCGAAGATGGTTAAATCAAGCACGAACCCCGGCGGAGTAGGACACAACTGGGTTAAACACAGGTTTATAGACGGCTTTGAACCGAATAAGGTTCATACGGATAAAGAGACCGGGGCGCGCCGGCTCTTCATACCGTCGTATGTAAATGATAATGTGTTCCTTATGCGTGCCGATGCCGATTATATAAACAGGCTTAAACAGCTTCCTGAGAAGGAACGAAAGGCACTTTTGTGCGGCGAATGGGATATATTTGACGGTCAGGTTTTTGCCGAATGGAGGAATTCGGCATTGGGGAGAAAGACCCGAAGATGGTCGCACGTGATTGAACCGTTTGAGATTCCTAAGGAGTGGCGGAGGTATCGGGCTTTTGACTTTGGATATTCAAAACCCTTTGCCGTGTCTTGGTATGCGGTTGACGGTGACGGAAGGGCGTATAATTATCGTGAGCTTTACGGATGCACGGGTGAGCCGGATGTGGGAATCCGCTGGACAGCGCAAAAAATTGCGGATGAGATACGAAAGATAGAGGAAACCGAGGATTCGGGGCTGCACATAACCGGGGTGGCGGACCCCGCCATATGGAATAACACAGGAACCGAGGATGGAAGTATAGCTGATATGATGGAGAGAAGGGGAGTTTATTTTGAAAAGGGAAACCACAACCGCCTTGCCGGAAAGATGCAGGTTCATTACCGGCTTGCGTTTGATGAGGAAGGCCTTCCTATGATATATTTTTTTGAAAATTGCAGAAATATTATAAGAACGCTTCCGCAGCTGGGCTATGATTCCACCCGGCCGGAGGACGTTGACACCTCTCAGGAGGATCACCTCTATGATGCTTTGAAATATTTTCTGATGATGAATCCCATCGGGATGAGACCGTGCAGTGAACCGAAAAAGAAAGAATTTAATCCTCTCGACACAGAAGAAATAAGTCTGTATCCGAGATTTATAGTTTGAGACTTTCGTTTTTGGGTGAGTACGTGGTCGCGGAATAAACTAAATGAGAGTGACACATTCTGTCACTCTCATTTTAATGTTGCTACATATTTTTTAATCATAAAAACGGGGTGATAGGATTCCTTAGCCTTTCGCATCCCGGGAATCCCCATATCCTCCTCACGGTTTACATAGGTATAATCCTGCCATTCGTGCTCTAAAAACTGTTGATTTATCATAGTGAATGCACCTTCGCATTCGGGGTCAACGTGTTCAAAATGAATAACAACGGTATCACCGCACAGCGGTTCGCCAAAGGTGAAGGCAACAAGCCTTCCGCCCACGCGGAGGCCTCCGCCGATATAGCCGAGAGATGCCCAACTGTTCAAGAATTCACAGATTGCCTCGCGTTCCTCACTAATGCTTTCGGCCTCCCAGCCCTTTCCGACCTGCCATTCGTCAAACAGATTCATACACTCGGCGTTATTTTCGGGCGTCAGCCGGCAATATTCCCAGTCGGGGTACAGCTTTTTAAATCTGTTTATGTGGTTCTTTTTAGAGTGAAACTTCTTTCCGGCGAGTTTTGTGAGTTCGTCAATCCTATAGACATAGTCAAAGTTGTTTCTGTCCTCGGTTATGATAAATTTATCCGGAAATTCTTCAACAAGCATTTTCATTGTGTTTTCATCATACAGATGAATGAGCGGTTCATCACCGCTTTCTTTAAAGTAATCCAAAAGTTCATCTATAAAATGCTTTATGCTTCGGGTTGTTCCGTCGGGGTTTTCAAATCCGATAGGAAAGCTCGCACTTCGCGGCCCGTCGGTGTGCTTCGGCAGGACACAAAGCATATCGTCGATGACGGCATACTTCATATCATAGCTCTTTCGCCACATATAGAGATAAGAAAACGAAAATTCCGAATTCTTGCTCTTTCTTCGGCGAAGAAATTCGTTGATGAACTCTTTTTTATCGAGAGTAATATCGTTTAATTCCAGCATAAATCCTCCTATTTTATAAATTCGCGGACGCGGAAGGTAACGCCGCAGTCCTCCGCAACTTTGCGGCATTGCTCAATTTCCTCGGGTTTCATTATATCCACAACAGACAGCACGACCTTCGGTACGTGCTGCTTTGCGAGCCTTGCAAATTCCAAAAGACCGGCATATGCTTCTTCGCCGAACTCGCTTTTACAGAGCTTTTGATACTTTTCGGCGTTTTCGGCGTTAAGACTGATTGAGACACAATCTATTATCCCCTCAAGCTGCGGCGTTATATCCCTCTTATATATCATATTCGCCTGACCGTTTGTGTTAATGCGGATTTTAATATCCGGATGATTTTTTTTGAGCCATTTTGCGATTTCTATAACAACGTCGGCTCTCATCATAGGTTCGCCATAGCCGCAAAAAACAACCGCATCATATTCTGAAAGGTCGCGCTTTTCAAAGTCGGCCTTAATTTCATCCACGGCAGGCTCATGGTCGAGCCAGAGATTGTCCTTTCCGTTTACCGTGTCATGCTTATTTCTCACGCAGAAGGAACAAGCGTTGCTGCAGCGGTTTGTGATGTTTACATATAATGAACTTCCGAGCTCATATGTTATCGTCATTTAATATCACCTCTTGATAATATTTTAACATATTATATCCGAATTGTCAAAAATCAGACTAAAAAATCTAAAGATTTTCAATTTCCATAATTTTTTCGACACGGCGTGAATGTCTTCCGCCGAGATGCGTCTGAGCGAGATAGGCCTTGACTATTTCGAGTGCGAGGTCGGGGCCTGTGATTCTTTCGCCGAGGCAGATAATTTGTGCGTCATTATGCTGTTTCGCCATTTTTGCGCTGTATGTATCGGTGACGTGCGCCGCACGGATTCCGCGTACTTTGTTTGCAGCAATGCTCATTCCTATACCTGTTCCGCAAATCAGAATTCCGCAGTCAAAATCCTCATCTCTTACCGCAAGGCTGACGGTTTTGGCAATATCGGGATAGTCCACCGATTCGGGGGTGTCTGTTCCGAAATCCTTGACCTCAAAACCGTTTTCGGTCAGATATTCCTTAATATACGCCTTGTGATTGATGCCGCCGTGGTCGCTTCCTATTGCTATTCTCATAATTTATCGCTCCTTTGGACTTGCCGCCCTAAATTCTTCTCTTGTTACATAATATATCAAACATTAACAAAAAAATCAACCCAAACAAAGCCAAAAATTCTTTAATATTATAGTTGTATTTGGACAAGTTTAATAGTATAATATAAGTACGATAATAAAAAACAATATTACAGACTGAAAAACGGGCTGTGTTTACCGAAAACAAATTTACTTGACTTTATTGGAGGTATTGATAATGGATTATAAAAAGGAATATCAGAGATGGCTTGATAATGCCGATGCGGAAACCGTGGCTGAACTCAACGGAATTAAAGATGATGAGAAAGAAATCGAAGAACGCTTTTATAAGAACCTTGAATTCGGAACGGCCGGCCTGCGCGGAATAATCGGCGCAGGTGCCAATCGTATGAACTCATATGTTGTAGGTCAGGCAACTCAGGGTCTTGCAAACCAGCTTATTAAGACGAATCCCGCGGGAATGGAACTGAGCGTTGCTATCGCGTATGACAGCCGTATTAAGTCTGACGAATTCGCGAGGACATCGGCCGCGATACTTGCGGCAAACGGAATCAAGGTATACCTGTTTGAAGAGTTAAAACCGGTGCCCGAACTTTCATTTACCGTTCGCTATAAAAAGGCGACGGCGGGAATCGTTATAACAGCAAGTCATAACCCGGCGAAGTATAACGGATATAAGGTTTATGGCGCTGACGGCGCACAGCTGAACCCTGAGCTTGCAGCGGTTGTGCTTGAAGAAATCGAGAAGACAGATATTTTCACGGGGGTTAAGACCTGCGATTTCGATAAGGCTGTTGCCGAAGGCGCTATTGTGATGATCGGCGATGAGGTAGAGGAGGCATACCTTGATTGCGTTCAGTCACAGTGCATAAACCCCGAGCTTGTCAGAGAAAAGGGCGACACGCTTAAATTTGTTTACACGCCGTTTCACGGAACAGGAAACAAGCCTGTCCGCAAGATTTTAAAGAGGATTGGCTTTGATAACGTCATCGTGGTAAAGGAACAGGAAATGCCGGACGGAAGATTTCCGACCGTTAAGTCGCCAAACCCCGAAAATAAAGAGGGCTTTAAACTTGCCATCGGCTATGCCAAGGAATGCGGCGCGGATTTGATTATAGGAACGGACCCGGACGCTGACCGCGTCGGAATTATAGTTAAAAATAAAGAGGGAGAGTATGTAAACTTTACCGGAAACCAGGTAGGCGCTCTGCTTTCCGAATACATTCTGTCGTCGCTTAAAGAGCGCGGAGAGCTCCCGAAGGATGGATATATAGTAAAGACGATAGTTACCACCAACCTTGTCAAGGCAATCTGCGCCGCTTACGGCGTTGAGATGAAGGAGGTTCTGACCGGATTTAAGTTTATAGGAGAGAAGATTAAAGAGTCAGAGCAGACAGGCGTCGGAACATATCTTTTCGGATTTGAAGAGAGCTATGGCTATCTTAAGGGAACATACGCACGCGATAAGGACGCGGTTGTTGCGACAATGCTTATCGCAGAGATGACGCTTTATTATCGTGAAAAAGGAATCACCCTTTCGGAACAGATGGAGAATATCTATAAAAAATACGGCTATTATGTTGAGTACGTTGAATCCGTTGTTATGGAGGGTATGGACGGAAGCGCAAAAATTTCCGGAATTATGGGTAACCTTCGCAGAAATACCCCGCAGAGCGTTGCGGGAAAGAAAGTTGTGGCCGTACGCGACTATGAGACATCGGTTCGTACCGAGATTGAAAGCGGCAAGGCGGAGAAGATTCTTCTTCCTAAGTCAAACGTAATTTACCTTGAGCTTGAGGATGGCAATAACTTTGTTGTCCGCCCCTCGGGAACCGAGCCTAAAATTAAGCTTTACTGCCTGATGCGCGGGGGGAATAAGGCTGAGGCTGAGGCCCTTGTCGAGGCCGTCAAGGCAGATATTAAAAACATTGTAAAATAGACAGTGTACGCTGCTTTATAAAAGAGACAGGAAAAGGACAGAAGGATTATGCTATTTGACACACACGCTCATTTTGACGATGAGCAGTTTGATAAAGACCGTGACGAGGTTTTAAAGAGTCTGAAAAACTATGGGGTAACAAATATAACGAACATCGGCTCGAGTATGCAGACGTCAAGAAGTTCGGCGGGGCTTGCCGATAAATATGATTTTGTGTATGCGTCGGTAGGGGTTCACCCGAGTGAGACGGGCAATCTGACAGAATCGGATATGGATGAGCTTGAGGCTCTTGCTCAAAGGCCAAAGGTTCGTGCAATCGGTGAGATTGGGCTTGACTATCACTATCCGGATGATGTTCCGCCCGAGATACAGAAGAGATGGTTTATACGTCAGCTTGAGCTTGCTCGAAAGCTTAATATGCCGGTCATTATTCACGATAGGGATTCAAAGGGCGAGTGCCTTGAAATCCTTAAGGAGAAGAAGATTTCAAACGGCGTTGTACACTGCTTTTCGGGAAGTGCGGAGACTGCAAGAGAAATCCTGAAGCTGGGTATGATGATTTCTTTCACCGGTGTTCTGACCTTTAAAAACGCAAAGCGTGCCGTTCAGGCGTGTGAGGTGATTCCGCTTGACAGACTGATGATAGAGACCGATTGCCCTTATATGGCACCCGAACCGCATCGCGGAGAACGGAACTTCAGCGGCTATGTTGAGTTTGTCGCACGGAAAATGGCGGAGATAAAAGACGTTTCGTATGAAGAAATATGCGAAATAACAACGAGAAACGCCAAACGTTTTTACGGAATTAAATAATAAACGGCTCAAGAGGGGTATTCTCTTGAGCCGTTTATGAATTTTTTTGAGAAAACACTTGACAAGCAATGAAAAACCTGTTATAATAATCTTACCTCTGTAAAAGGGGTTTTATTTGTGTTGACGAAAGCCCTGCTTTTGAAATCAATTTGAATAAGGTTGAAATTAAATTGAAATAATGAGGTGAACATAAGATGCAGACAAAAATCACATTGGCGTGCACAGAGTGCAAGCAGAGAAATTATGATACAACAAAGAACAAGCAGAACTGCCCCGACAGATTGGAACTTAAAAAGTACTGCCGTTTCTGCAAAAAGCACACACTGCATAAGGAAACGAAATAAGGAGTGTAGGATTATGGATCAGGCAAAGCCTAAGTTTTTTGCAAAAATAGCAAATTATTTTAAAGATGTAAAGGCCGAGATGAAAAAGGTTGTATGGCCTTCCCTCGAAAAGGTAAAGCAGAACACCATTACCGTTCTTGTTTACGTTTTGATTGTAGGTGTTGTTATTTGCGGCCTTGATTGGCTGTTTACGTGGCTCATGTCACTGTTTCTTAACAGATAATTACAGGAGGGAAGGGATTTTTCCCGATTTATATGGCTTCAAAAGACGCGAAATGGTATGTTGCACATACTTATTCCGGCTATGAAAATAAAGTAATGGCCGATATAATGAAAACCGTCGAGAACAGAAATATGTCTGACGTTATACAAGAGATTAAGGTTCCGATGGAAGAGGTTGTCGAGGTTAAGGACAACAAAAAGAAAACGGTTGAGCGAAAGATCTTCCCCAGCTATGTTATGATTAAAATGATTATGACTGACGAGAGCTGGTACGTTGTCAGAAATTGCCGCGGCGTTACGGGCTTTGTCGGCCCGGGTTCAAAGCCGGTTCCGCTCACTGACACTGAGGTTGAGGCTATGGGACTTGAACACAAGTCCGTACAGCTTGACTTTAAAGAAGGCGATAATATCAGAGTTAAATACGGTCCTCTTGAAGGCTTCGTAGGGGTCATCACCGAAATCCTGATGGACAAGAAAAAGGTTCACGCAAGGGTTTCGATGTTCGGCCGCGATACCGATGTTGAGCTTGAATTTAATCAGGTAGGAACTTTGGTTTAATCGCATAGAATTGTTACCCACACGGCTGAGTCCGTTTATATATTCCGTCGCTCTGCGGCGGTTGTGGGAGGGATGCGCATACGTATTCCCGATATTACCACGTTTGTGAAATGAGGAGGTGTATTCATAATGGCACAGAAAATTACCGGTTACATTAAACTGCAGATTCCCGCAGGTAAGGCTACTCCGGCTCCCCCGGTTGGTCCTGCTCTCGGTCAGCATGGTGTTAATATCATGGACTTTACAAAGCAGTTTAACGAGAAAACTCAGAAGGATGCAGGCCTGATTATCCCGGTTGTTATTACCGTATATCAGGATCGTTCCTTTACCTTTGTTACAAAAACTCCGCCGGCTCCTGTTCTTATCAAGAAGGCTTGTAAGATTCAGAGCGGTTCGGGCGTACCTAACAAGACAAAGGTTGCACAGCTCAGCAAGGCTGACCTTAAGGCTATCGCTGAACAGAAGATGCCCGATCTTAACGCTGCTTCAATCGAAGCCGCAATGTCAATGATCGCCGGCACAGCCCGTTCAATGGGTGTTACTGTTGAAGAATAATTCGACGGTTCTTAAAATAGTGGGAGGGGCGCAAGACGTCCTGCTGAACCACCATAGGAGGATTTTAAATTGAAGAAAGGTAAAAAGTATCAGGACAGCGTAAAGCTGCTTGAAAAGGGTAAGTTATACGACACCGCTGACGCTTTGGATTTGGTTTGCAAGACTGCAACCGCAAAGTTTGACGAAACTGTTGAACTTCACGTTAAGCTCGGTGTTGATTCAAGACACGCTGACCAGCAGGTCAGAGGTGCTGTTGTACTTCCTAACGGAACAGGTAAAAATGTTCGCGTTTTGGTTTTCGCACGCGAGGGCAAGGCTGATGAAGCTAAGGCTGCAGGTGCGGATTATGTAGGTGCGGAAGAGCTCGCACAGAAGATTCAGTCAGAGAACTGGTTTGATTTTGATGTTGTTGTTGCAACCCCGGATATGATGGGTGTTGTCGGCAGAATCGGTAGAATATTGGGCCCGAAGGGACTTATGCCTAACCCGAAAGCCGGTACGGTTACACCTGATGTTACCCGTGCAATAAACGAGATTAAATCAGGTAAGATTGAGTATCGTCTCGACAAGAGCAATATTATCCACTGCCCCATCGGAAAGGCTTCCTTCGGAGCAGAGAAGCTTGCGGCTAACTTTGAGGCGCTTATGGGCGCAATCATAAAGGCAAGGCCCGCAGCAGCAAAGGGTCAGTATTTGAGATCGGTTACCATTGCTTCTACAATGGGCCCCGGTATTAAGTTGAATCCGAACAAGCTTGTATAAGATAAAAATTAAATTAATATAGGTTCCGCAGACAGCAGGTGGCTTTGCCGTAAATCCTGCCGAGGATAAAATGCAAATTTATTGCAATATCTCCCTGTGTGTCTGCTTGATGCATAGGGTTTTTCATTGGCTCTGCTGATGATATTCCATAGCGGAATTAAAAGGCAGAAAGGAGGAAATTATATTGCCAAGTCAGAAGGTTTTAGAAAGTAAAAAGGCGATAGTTGAACAACTCAAGGAAAGATTTCAGAACGCTCAGGCAGGTGTTCTTGCCGATTACAGAGGTTTGACGGTTGCTCAGGATACTGAGCTTCGTGTTAAGCTGAGAGAGGCGGGCGTAGAATACGCCGTTGTTAAGAATAACCTTACTCGTTTCGCTGTAAACGAGCTCGGTATGAATGAGCTTGATGAGGTTCTTCACGGACCGACAGCCATTGCTACAAGTGAAACAGATGTTGTGGCTCCGGCTAAGGTTCTGGTTGATTTTGCAAAGGATAACGAGGCTCTTGAAATCAAAGGCGGCTTCATAGACGGAAAGGTTGTATCTCTTGATGAAATCAAGGTATACGCATCAATCCCGTCAAAGGAAGTTCTTATTTCAAAGATGCTTGGTTCGCTGCAGTCACCTATCAGCAAACTTGCAAGAACGTTGCAGGCTATTGTTGACGAGGAGGCTACACCCGGAAAGGCTGCTGAAGCGGCTCCTGCTGAAGAAACAGCTCCTGCTGAAGAAGCTTCTTCAGATACAGCAACCGAAGAATAATTTTCGGATTGTGATTATTTATTAAAAAACTTAAAGAAATTTTATAATATGGAGGAAATTTAAAATGGCTGATGTAACAAAGATTCTTGATGAAATAAAAGAATTAACATTACTTGAAGTAAATGATTTGGTAAAAGCTTTGGAAGAGGAGTTCGGTGTATCTGCTGCTGCTCCGGTTATGGTTGCAGGTGCTGCAGGTGCCGGCGACGCTGCTGAAGAAAAGACTGAATTCGATGTTATCCTTGCTGCTGCTGGTGACCAGAAGATTAAGGTTATCAAGGTTGTAAGAGAAATCACCGGTCTTGGCCTTGCTGATGCAAAGGGTCTTGTTGACGGTGCTCCTAAGCCCGTTAAGGAAGGCGCTTCTAAGGACGAAGCTGAAGAAATCAAGACTAAGCTTGAAGAAGTTGGCGCAACTGTTGAACTTAAATAAGTTTAGAACATTAAAAAAGGTCGGGATTTCCCCGGCCTTTTAGATTACGGTTTGAGAGGCTGCCCGTTTGGGCGGCCCCTTACTGCGTTGACAGACCTTGACAGACAAAAATTTCATTTTATTTCCGGGCGGGTATAGACTGTTTGAAAAAACAATGATATAATAATGATATAATATAATTAATAAAAAATA
>CAJKNM010000002.1 GCA_905201285.1 uncultured Eubacteriales bacterium
AAAGTGAGATAAGGATTTTCAAAATCTCCGAGAACGCCGAGGCGCTTAAACTGCTGCTTTTGGCTTTCCACGTAAGAAAGAGCAAACTCGCGGCAGTGCTTTCTCAATTCAAGCGGAGGAATAGCTCCGTTTTCGACGCCTATCGCCTTCATCGCCTTTAGCTCTATCGGCAAGCCGTGCGTGTCCCAGCCGGGAACATAGTTTGCGCGATATCCGCTCATGTTCTTTTGCTTTACTATGATATCTTTAAGTATCTTGTTAAGAGCCGTTCCCAAATGAATGTCGCCGTTTGCATACGGAGGACCGTCGTGCAGTACGTATGAAGGCCTGCCCTCATTTTTCTTGAGTATTTTCTTGTAAAGCTCATCGTCGTCCCACTTTTGAATCATAGCAGGCTCTTTTGTCGGAAGATTTCCCCTCATCGGATACTCTGTCTCAGGCAGATTTTCGGTCATACATTCAGAATATGAAAGTCCGACCGAACACCCCTTAAACCCCTCAAAAAATCTGTCATAGTACCCTCCGCCATAGCCGAGTCTCAAGCCGGAATCATCAAAAGCCAGCCCCGGAACTATAGCAAGGTCAATTTCGTTTTTATCAAATTCAGTTAATTCTCCGTCTTTCAAAAGCTTGTGCTTAGGCTCAGGAATCCCGTAAGAACCGGGTTCAAGCTGAGTTTTATTCTCTATTCCGATAAACCGCATAGTATGCGTTTCTGTATCACAAAGCGGAACAACCGCCAAGCCTTTATCCATAATGATTTTATCAATCAAAAGCTCTGTCGAAACCTCACTCCCGAATGACACATAGACAAACACCGTCTTTGAGCGCTTATAATACTCAGATTCGACAAGCCTTTGGCATATTCCGGCGGCATCATCTATGCGACGCTCTTTCGGAATGGAATCACGGAGGTACGCATATTTCTTTCTGAGTTCCGTTTTTTTATTCATCACAGCGGATACTGCATCTGTTCGAGTATCTCGCGGCCGCTTCCCTCAAGACCCGCGAAATAGTCGACTATTGCCTCGCCGAATTCAAGAGCCGCGCCTGCACCTCTTGCAGTAATCACATTATCGTCTGATACAACAAAAGCATCGCAAATCTCAGCACCGTGAAGATGTTCTTCAAACCCAGGAAAGCAAACCGCCGCCTTCCCGTCGAGGATTCCGAGTTCACCCAATATCATCGGGGCGGCACAAATAGCGGCCATCAAAAGCTCATTATCCCTGCAATATTCAATCAACTTATTTACTGTTCCGTCCGCCTGAAGATTAAGCGTCCCCGGCATACCTCCGGGAAGGATTATTCCTTCAACATTTTCTTCCGCTATATCTTCAACCGCCGTATCGCATATTACGCTTATAGAGTGGGCACCGCTAATCACGTCACCGCCGACCCCCGCAGTCATAACCTGTATTCCCGCTCTTCTGAGCACATCTACCGGTGCGAGAGCCTCAATCTCTTCAAATCCTTCAGCCAAAAGTACGTATATCATAGTAATTCTCCTTATTTATCGTTTTTCTTGTTTTTCTTCTTAACCGTAAGAATAAACTTAGGCAGAGCCATAAACCTTCCGATTCGGCTCGGCTGTTTACAGAGCCTGTAGAACCATTCAAGATTAAGCTTTATAAATATTTCGGGGGCACGTTTAACCGTTCCGGCAACAACATCAAGTGAACCGCCCGCACCGATGCAAAGCTTAACATTGAGCTTGTCCTTATACTTATTTATCCACTTTTCCTGTTTGGGAGCGCCGAGACACACCATAAGCAAGTCCGCTTTTGATGCATTGATTTCATCAATAATTTCCGATTCGTCGCTCTCTGCGAAGTATCCGTTTCGGGTTCCCGCAATCTGAAGCCCCGGGAATTTCTCAGTCAGCTTCTTCGCCGCCTCATCGGCCACCCCCGGCTTTGAGCCGAACAAAAACACCCTTCCGCCGAAGCCGCTCATTCTCTCCATAAGTCCCATAGATAAGTCGAACCCCGCTACACGCTCGGGCAGAGGCCTTCCTATTATCCTTGAGCCATACACCACGCCTATTCCGTCGGGGACACACATATCAGCCGAATTTAATACTCCTCGGAAGTCCGGGTCCTCATACGCCGCCATCACTATCTCGGGATTCGGAGTATAAATCACCGAAGTTCCCTCGCTTTCAACAAGCTCTTCAGCCCTGTTTAGCGCAGCGGCAGCAGTTATATTGTCTATATTTACACCGAGAATGTTTACAACATCTCTCATAGTTATCATCACCATTCTTTTTAGCATATAGGTTTATTTTATCATATTCCCTGATATTTTGCAACAAAAAAATACGGACTTTTAAAAAGTCCGTTTAAAACAATATCGTCAAAAGTGCGTACATAACCGGAATCGTTATAACACATAACGTGTGTGAAATCATCGCCATAGATGCCCCGGTGGAGGTATCGCCGCCGTAAGCCGCCGGAAACACAACGGTATTGAGACCGAGAGGGGTTCCGTAAGCAAACAGAGTGAGATACAGCGTGTTCTTATCCGCCCCGAGAAGCCTTAAAAGAAGTATAAAGGCTGTCGGAAGAACTATCAGCCTTAAAAATGTTGCTATATACACCCGCTTATTCTTTATAAGTCCGCCTATATCATAGCTTCCGATAACAAATCCCGTCAGAATCATAGCGAGAGGTCCCATACACGCCGAACAGCTGCTTATAGTCTGGCGGACAAACGAAGGAACGCTTTCAGCAAGGCCGCTGAGGCCCAAGGCAGCGCCTATAAGAATAGAGACAAAAATCGGATTGAGGAGATTTTTAAGTACATTCTGGGTTTTCTCGCCCTTAGGGATGAGTATTATAACGCCCCATGTATAAACCGCCACATTAAGCGGAAGTATATAGAGCATATAATTATAAAGCATAGAATCGCCCATTATAGCGGGAACAATCGCGTTTCCCATAAACGAGAAGTTTCCGAAAGCAAGCGCGTATTTATAAATATTCCTTCGGTACGCGTCATCTCCCGCAAACACCTTTGAAAGCGGCAAGGCAACGGCAAGTGCAATCACAAGCGCCGCAAGACAATATAATATAAGCTTATACTGCTCGGTTACCGAGCGCACCGTACAATACCTCATAAACGTATTAATTATGAGTGCCGGAACAAGAAAATAGTTTTCAAGCTTTGACAAAACGGTCGCTGTATTCTCGGGCGCAAGCTTCATCTTATTCGCCGCAAAACCGATAATCATACACAAAAACATAACAAGCATCGGCGACAGAGTCGCCTTAAAGGTTTCAAACAATTCGGACATTCCCTTCCATATATTACATAACCTTTGTATTATACCACTTTCGTGTCCGAAAATCAAGCATTTTTACCTAATGTAAAAATCCGGAATTATTTCTCTTATCTGCAGCTTTGGTTCTTTTCTCTGAATTCTCTGGGAGATATTCCCGTATATTCTTTAAAAATCTTTGAAAAATGCGCATAGTCATCATAACCTACCGTGGTGCTTATGTCAACAATTTTAAATTCGGCGTTTACGAGAAGCTCCTTTGCTTTTTCTATCCTTGTTTCAAGAAGCAAATCAATAAAACTTTTCCCATACTCATTTTTAAAAACCCTCGAAAGATAATTTGGGTTAAAATGATATTTTTTAGCGTAATCATTGATTTTAAGCTTCTCATAATACCTGTATAAAATATCATTATACATCTCGGTAAGCACGGTCTTTATTCCTAAATATTGAACCGAATCTTCCGCAACAGTGTTCTCGATTTTATGCTTTACCTTCTGCAGAGTGCAAATCAATTCTTTTTCGTCAAGAGGTTTTACAAGATAATTAATAACCCCCTGTGCCATTGCTGTCTTGGCATATTCAAATTCGGAATAAGCACTGAATATAACGATATTCGTGTCGGGCGCAATTTTTCTTATCCTCTGTATAAGCTCAAGTCCATTCATTTTAGGCATCATAATATCCGTTATAATCAAATCAGGACGCATCTTTTTTATAACTGCCTCAGCAAGAGAAGGCTGTTTTATGTGTGCCGTCAGGTGAAAGCCGTAGTTTTCCCATATTATGCTGCTCTTTAAATCCTCATAAACCCAATCCTCATCCTCTATTACAATTACACTATACATACGTTTCCTCCCGTAAGGTAATTATTTGATTTTAAACTCTTCTTATTTGATTTTAAACTCTTCTTTAGGTATTACTATTTTAATAATAGTACCTATTCCCTCAAAGCTTTTGATTCTAAGTATATATTTCTCGCCGTAATATATCTTTAACCTTCGATTTATGTTTTTCAGACCTATCCCGTGATGCCTGTCCCTATTCATCATATCCGAAAGTTCGGGAGAATCTTCGATTATTGCGCGATTGAGTTCGTCAGTCTTGCTTTTTTCGATGCCGACACCTGTGTCAATAACACGTATCTGAAGTTCACCGTTTTTTGTACGGCTGCAAGAAATTTTTAAGGTAATCCTGTTTACCCCTCCGACAATATATCCGTGAACAAGTGAATTCTCAACAAGCGGCTGAATAATAAGTTTTAATACTCTGCAATCCTCCAAGTCCTTTTCACATTCGATTATATAATGAACATTTCCGCCGTTTCGGACTGAGACAATGTTGATATAATACCCGATATTCTCAAGTTCATCCTTTAATCTTACATACTGCTGTGCCTCAACCGAATAACGCAGAAAGCTGCATAGATTATTGATTGCTGAGTTAACATTTTTGAGAGCGCCTACCCGAGCTTCATTTCTGATATAATACAGAGTATTATACAAAAAATGTGAATTTATCTGATTTTGAAGGCTCACAAGTTCATAACCTGCCTTCTCGAGGTCAAGCTCGTAAAACCGCTTCTGGTTATTCATTATTTTTTCGGTAAGCTGTCTGACATCGTTGTTCATATCATTAAAAGCTGTAGTAATATCTCCAATCTCGTTGTTACACTTCAAATCAAGCCTGACCCTCATTCTGCTTCCGGCAACATTTTTCATCGCCTCCGCAAGCTCACGAACAGGCTTTATAAACTCGTTGTTCATATTCCTCCTGAGAAGTATTAAAATCAATATGTTTATTCCCAAAAAACAGCACAGCACAAGGAATATAACACTCATATTTTTTTCTATGTCTGTTTCATCTCTTATAACGTATACATTCCAGTTAAAATTTTCGAGATGTGTCGAATAAGCAAAGTATTTTTTCCCGTTAATTTTTATCTCCGCAGGCTCTTTCTTAAGTCTCATATTCGAAAGCTCTTCCACTGTGTTTTCATTTGTACTTTTATTTCCGTTCATATTATAAACACACTTGCCACTTTCATCAATCACATACGCCGAAAAGCCTTCTATATCAAGGGTTGAAAAAAGTGACTCAACTATTTTATTGATGTCCAGATGAAGTATCCCCAAGCCTGTAACATTGCTTCGGTTAAACGTTGTTCCCGAACTGCCTATCTGCCGAAACGCCAGCCCCGAAAAACTACCGCTGAAATTTTTATGGCCCTCGGCGCTGTATAACATCTTTCCGTCACTGTTTTCAGCCATTTCAGTCATTTCCGCAAGAGCCGACGCATTTATCTGACTATCGGATTCGGTGGTCGAAAAATAATACCTGCCGCTTTTATTATAAAAGTCAACACCTGAAATCAGTTCGTTGCTCGCTATAAATCCCGAAAAATAGCTGTTGATTTTTTCAAGCTTATTTCTGTAACTCTGCATATCCGCATCATCCTGCTTCGCAAGTTCAGAAAAAATACTGTTATAAAAAATCGAGTAAGAGAGATTGTTTACATTTTCAAAATACTTGTCAATATTATATGACATACTGTTTGACGCATATTTCATCTCGGTGCGAAGCCGGCTGTAATAGAGTTCTCTGCATCCTAAATAAATCAAGACTTCCATCACGAAAAGAATAGCCAAAGAGACAGCAAAGCTTTTGATGATACTGTCTTTAAGTGTGCGTCTTTTATCAATATTCCTCACCTTAAATCACCTCTGCTTATTTCGCTGTCTCTTTATAGCTTTATTTTCAAAATTAATCAACTATTATAATATCTCTTGCTCCCGTCCACTGAGATAGAACAAACATCTCTGTTGCGGCCTTTCCCTTCATTCGGAAGTCGTATACATCGCTCATATCGGTCAGTTCCATCTTTTTCTTTTCGCTGTTGTACTTGTATATGAATGTGGTATCGTCTGCCTGAAGGAATCTCGTCTTGCTCAAATCCACCTTATCGGGGTTGTTAAATACATCCTCGCTGAGTGCAACCTGAATCATTACACCGCCTCTTATATAACACTTTCCGTACAGATATGCCATTTCCTTTTCCATTGTGACATACTGCTTATAAGCATCGGGCTTATTCAGAGCGCTGAAGAGGATATTATAATCCGACATATACCCCGTAACGGTATTCTCTGAAAATTCAAGAACATCTCCGCAGCTTAGCGGTTTTTTGTTAAATTTATAATCCTCAACAAAAAGCTTTTTCTCTTTCCCTGCGACATATCCAACTGCCATTTTCACAGATTCTTCTTTTTCATTGTCCCAAGCCTCTTCAATACTGCTTACAATAAACGCTCTGATTCCCATTCCGCTTCCCGAGCCTTTTACAAGAACCATCCCGGTCACACCGTTTTCGGCACGGTCATATGCGCCTGCCACCTCAAGTACTTGTTGGTTGGCTAAGTTTTTCTTTTCAATAAGTCTATACCTGTCCTCATCCATCAAGCCGTCAGCGTCCTCCGGGATTGTCATAATCACGGTATCATCGTTTAATACATACGGTCTTCCTATCTGATAGTTTGAAAGTGCGCTTGACCCGGTTGTAAATGTATAACGGGTAATTCCGTTAATCGAATCATCGGACAGGCTGTTCTTGCCCTCGTTTTCACCCTTGTTTGTAGTATCGATTGACTTTATTTTATCGTCAGCTATCTTAACGCGTATAACCCTTCCGTATTTAAGCTTATCCTCAGAGAAAAGATAGTTATACATATTATCAACGGTCTTAAAGGTGTATCCGTCTATTTTTGTCTTTTCATCAATATTGGTGTCGACAAAAGCTCCGCCGCTCGTATAAGCCTTTATACGGACAGTATTTTCAAAAGCGCCGCTTTCCAAACCAATTCCCATAATATAGGCATAAAATTCTCCGTTTCCGGAAACCTTTTTGGCATAAACGGCCTCGCCGTTAAAGTTTTTGTATACCTCAACGGTGTCACCCGCGGTTATACCCTTGACATTAGTCTTATAATAATCCGTCAGCTTGATTTTTTCTTCCGAAACGGTGATATAATCCTCCTCGGTTTTCTGAAGAAGGCCCTTTGCCTTTCGGGTGGATACAATAATATTTATTATTCTACGTCCGGCCGGGGTCTGAGCCTCAGCCACGGATATTACGCTGTTTATTTCGATATTCGAGGTCTTAAGGGGATTTCCCATAGAATCCACAACCGCATATGAGACCTTGCTGTCCTCTGTGTCAAAGAGAAGCATATTATTGTTATTCTCATCATATATTCTGATTTTTCCGTCGTTTCCGGTGACAAAATAATCCTCAAACGAGTTAATAACAACAAGCGAATATCCCGAGCCTCTGTCAACCAGGGTGACCGTTCCCGATTTCGGAACAACCTTATTCTTATCAAATTTCAGGAGCGGCGCGCCGTTGAATATATAATCGGCGTTTGCTGAAACGGAGGCTGATGCTTTTTTATCATTTTTATCATAATAAAAATATGTTCCGTCACGGAAGTCATCTATGTCCTCCGCGTTAAGCTCAAGGCTTCTTTCCGTGTCCTTCCATAATCCCAAAAGACTGTTATGCCCCTCATCGGTTTCTTCATAATAGAACTTCACTGCATAGCCGAGAAGACTGTCGGCAGCCGTTTTTTCACACGAATACGTCTCTCCGCCTATCGAAACAAACCCCTTTTCAACAGTCGGGTTTCCCGAAAGAGAGCTGTATCCGGTTGAATCTATTATACCCGAATCCGTATAAATTTTCAACCTTCCAGACAAAAAAGTTTTTGTTTTATTAATTCCGCATTTTATTTCACCGTTTTCAACCGAAACAAAGTCAAGATAATCAGAGTCAAACAAGCCGTAAATAAGATTCAACATATCGCTTCTCGAAATGCTTTTGTCAAACCCCATAGACGGAAGCTTCATATTCGTCTTATGTGCGAGGGAATAATATCCGGTCGGATAGCCCCCGATGAGCTCGGCGAACTGTTTGTATTCTTCTCCCATCGCATCTATCGCTATCTTCATTGCATCTCCGAACTTTATATCCTTGTCACCATCTTTTGAATCGGTCAGTCTAAGCTCCTCAGCCTTTTTCAGACTTTCGGCATAACCCTCATCGTCTGCGGCTTCCAGTTCGCCCGCCAAAAACTTATCGTCATATTTTATGGTTTTTAAAATTAAATCCACAAATTCACCCTTTGAAATATTCACCGTCTCTTGGCTCTCGGGCTGTTCATTATTGTTGTCGTTTGAGGTTTTCTTCTTATCGCTGTAAACGCCCATCGCCTTAAGAAGCATTTCCGCCTTTTGGACGTTGCTTACCTTCTCTGAGGTTACCTCCGCCGCTGAAACGCCTACGCTTCCCGTTATAATCAAAATACAGATTAAATACAATACAATTCTGTTAAACAATATCTTCATACTGCGCATTATCCTACCTCCAATTATCTGAGCATTTCATATAAGCGGTACATCATAACCGCGGCCTCGGCACGCGTAGCGCTGTCATTCGGTAAAAATCTGTTGTTATCTCCCTTTATGATTCCGGAATTTGAAAGATCCGAAACGGCATCCCTTGCATAATCCGATACATCATCAAGGTCTTCAAAGCTGATGTCCTGTGCTTTTTCAAGCTCAACATTTCTTATCTTTGATGCATTATAAAGCATAACAGCCATATCCTGTCGGGTAATATTCATACCTGTTCCGAACAGGTTATCGCCGACACCGCCGCAGATTCCTTTCTCCTTCGCACCGACAACATATCCCCTAAACCAGCTGTCATCGTTTACATCGGTAAAAGGCAACTCGGCATCGGAGGTCGGAATTTCAAGAACGTTCATCAGCATCTTTAAAAATTCTTCTCTCTTTATTGTTGAATCGGGGTCAAAGTTCTTCTCGCTCTTACCGTTTATATATCCCTTTTGGTAAAGAGTGTTTATCGCTTTCTCTGCCCATTTAACGCTTGCCAGGTCATTGAAGGTTTTTGCCTCTTCCGCTGTTTTCGGCGGAACAACTACGGTTGTCGAGGTCTGTGAGCCGCTGTTCTTGCCGCCTCTTATTCCTCCTGAGCCTGAGCCTCGGCCTCCGCCGCCGGTACTGCTTCCCGGTTTGCCGGTCGAATCGTCTGTATCCGACGTTGAATAGGTCTTAATCAATGCCTTCAGTTTTTCTTTAAAATCACTAAAGTCAGAAATTTCACCCTTTTTGTTTATAATATCCTGACATACATTTCTCTTTTCGGATGTATATTTGGAATGCTCATCTGAGGTCAGCTTTATTATCGATTCATTATAGGCCGAAATTACCGAATCAACGTCTCCCCATATGGTTGAATTATATTTTACTAAGCCCGCTACCGCTGACTCCTGAAAGCTTGTAACAAAATTTTCGACAGAAAGATTTCTGTCCGATGAGAGAATACCTACTATTCCTTCTCTTGCGTCGGCCGCTTTTAAATATGCCTTCCAAATATCAAGATCGGTCAGTTTAAAGCTGTTTGCCGCAAAGATATTAACTGTATCGGTTTTATCCGCGGCGGAAATTTTATCGTTTTTCAGCGCCGCATATATGAGATTCCTGCTTATCGCCTGATTCAGCTCCGCGGCATCAGCGTATTTCTTCTCAGCTATTTTCTCATATGCCGCGTCAAGGCCGCCGACAGCATTTAATTTCTCATACACAAAATTTGTAAGCGAGAAGGTGTCTCCGTGCTTTTCTATATAATCTTTAACATCGTCTTTGGTTGAAACATTCTTTGCGTCAGTGTTCGCCTCCGCTAAATCCGCCGCCGTATAATACTTTATATGAGCGGCTTCGTCTGTCGTATGGCTTCCGCCTATGCCAACGGTATAGCTTCCCTTTGAAAATCCGGGCATAAACGAATACGAAAAGCTTCCATCATCGTTTATAACCATACCGTCTCCGTCTCTCATCTCTTTTATATAAACAATCGAATCGGCCTTTGTGTTATCCGAATCCAAATCCGAAATATTTGCATCCGATTTTATGATATATAAAAGGTCTGTGTCACCCTCGGCTCTGTTTTCAAGGCTTCCCGTTATGGTCAGCGACTGATCTGCTTCTGATATTGTTGCGCTTGAAATTTTCGCCTTACCCTGAGCCTTGCTTCCGTAAAGCTTAAAGCCTTCTGATGACTCCAAAAGGTATGTGTCAACTTTATCTCCCTCAAGTGTTGAGGAAAGCCTTCCGCTTACTGCACCAACCGTTGCATAGCTTGTTGCGTTTGTATAAGTCTTACTTATAAACTCGTTTTCGCCCATATTGTCGCCCTTGGCTTTGGGTGAAAACTCACCGCTTTGATAGCTTGCGCCCTTGAACGCCCCTGCTTCATCATATGCCGCACCGAGAAGGCCGGCCTTAATCGGCTCTGTCTCGGCGGTGTCGCTCAGCTTAAGATTTGTAAATATATAAGACTTCGCCGACTTACCGCCGATTTCCTCTGTTATGGGTCCGCGGATATTCCGGACGAAAGCGTCGCTTATATTATTCATTTTAACATAAGAAACGTCAAGTTCGGCATCTCCTTTTTTTCCGAAACACATAAAGTAGAAAGCACATTCCTGACCCGAATTCTTCTTTCCGTAGCATTTGTTTTGAAAATCACTTCCGCTTCTTTCAAACACAGAATTATTGTCATTATCCACGGCGGTTATACTATATGTATCACTTTTATAATCAACGGCGACTTTAAATGTGAACCATTTATTATAAAGATTTTCTACAGCTATGCTCTCTGCCCGGCTTCCGTCCGGGAAAAGCTTAAATCCGCTGCTGTTGATTTCAAAAAGCTTTCCTGCGCCGCCTGAATTCAGCTGAACGTTTGCACTTCCCGAGGTAAGTCTTAATTTAAACTCAAGCTCGGTCGGATATGCACTGTAGCTAATGATGGCGCGGCATCTGATTGACGCCTTATTATTATTATCATCAGCATCGGGCAGGAGAACAAGACACCTGTCACCGTCTATATCTTTTATTTTTTGTCTGATCAGCGGCGACCATGTATTCCATAGGTTAACATCGCTTCCGTCATTTCTCGCCGTACCTGAACCCAGTCCTCTTTTTATCCCTGCCTGAACGGCATTGTCACTAAGCTCCCACGACTCAAAATCGTCATAATAATATGCCGCTCCGCCATTTGATGCCTTATAATATACAAAGGGTGAGGTCTCCTCCGCTCCGGTTAACGCCGGTGCCGGGTCCTCGGCATAAGCCGAAGACCCAATCATCACCGCCGCAAGCGACAGCGCTGTCATTGTTCTTAGAATTCTTACGGTTACTGACTTTATTTTCATTTTCTGCTCCTTTCATACGCTCGTTTTCTGCACTCTGCTGTAAGTTTTTAGTCTTTTTTCACTCTGTTTCGCTCTTTTTTGTTTTTCCGCTCTGCCCGTTTGACTGACATCGAAAACGAGCGCACTCACTATCGGATATGCAATTCAGCTTTCGCTTATAAGATTATTTTATATCTTTAAACTTATAAGGCGCATATGTCGTCTTGTTCCATATAAATATCGCTGCTCTGTCGGAATCTCCCTTTTTAAATGTTGTGCTTAGAGTCTTTGTCGTTGAATCAACTACCCCCATTTTTATGCCGGTGAGAACGCCGTCTTTATATGTGGCAACACACATCATTGACTTATCTAATTCATCTTTATTCCCAAATGCAGCGGTTACACTTACATCTGCAGTTCCATTTTCTATGTCGGTAAGTTTATTTATATCTTTATCACTGCATTTAATA
Source organism: uncultured Eubacteriales bacterium (assembly GCA_905201285.1). Classification (GTDB taxonomy): domain Bacteria; phylum Bacillota; class Clostridia; order Monoglobales; family Monoglobaceae; genus UMGS1820. The sequence goes on from CAJKNM010000002.1 coordinate 12,024, forward strand.
TTAAGTGAAATTCCCGATACGTTTAAGGGTGTTTCTGTATCTGTCTTATGGCTTCCGCCTATGCCGACATTATAAGCTCCGCCCGCGAATTCCGGAGTAAGTTCAGTGGCGAACGTGCCGTTCGAACTATCCGGAGTAACCTCTTTAACATATACAAGGTCTGACCTCTTTGAGTTATCAGCGTCTATTTCTGAGAGCGTTGTTCCGTTTTTGATAATGTAGATAAGAACCTTATCACCGTCCACACAGTTTTCCGCCGTACCGTTTATTGTCACTGTTCCGTTGTCATTTTCTTGGGCTTTGGTGATGCTTGCCGACTTTTGATTTGCCACTCCGTGAAGCTTTAAACCGTCAAGCGAATCCAAAAGATATGTATTGACGTTGGCTGTCGTTCCCTCAACCGTTGCCGAAAGTCTTCCGCTTACCGCACCGACATTTGACGAATCTATTATAACATTAAAGTTGTTATCTTTATGAAAATTAAAGTTCTGACTTATAACCTCGTTTGTGCCTACCTCGCTTCCCTTGGTTTTGGTTTCAAAGCTTCCGCTTTGACAGTCATTCTTTCCGTTATCCGAGTTAACGCTCAGGACTGCGCCGCTAAGCAAGGGTATCCCTTTTGTTGTCTCATCAAACTTCAGATTCGTGAAATCATATGATGTTGTTACTGTTTCGTCAGTATTTGTTGTTACGCTTGGGTCTGAAATATCGTGAACATAGGTTGTTCCCTTATCTATAAAGCTGCTGAGTTTAATATATGATAAATTAAACTTGTTACCCGTATTTCCGGAACACATAAAATAAAACGTAGGTGTTTGAGCGATGGTACTATTGTGTGCGGCATTCGAGAAATTCGATCCGTCTTTTCTAAATAATGTAGTACCGTTATCATCCAAAACAGTCATTTCATATTTGTTGCTATAGGCACGACCTGTATTTGGATAAGCAAAGCCTATCTTAAGCGTATACCATTTATTATAAGCCGCACTATCAGCTGTTCCGGTTACAATGCTACTTTCCGAACTGTTATCGGGGAATACCGTTATGCCATTTTGGTCTATCTTTATCAGCTTTCCCGTACCATTTGCGTTTAATTCTATGCTTGCGGTGCCGCCGGTTAATCTGAACCTACATTCTAACTGATTCCACATATGTTGATAATCATTGCTGCTCACGGCTTTGCAAAAAATGTTTGCATTATTACCGCTACCTTGAGGCAACAGCGTAAGGCAGAGATCGTTGCCGTCCTCTTTTGTTATTTGCTTTCTTTTTTCTGATCCATATGTATCCCATAAGCTCGCGGCTTTTGCATTGTAGGCAGGTTCACCATTTTTGCCAAACACACTGTTATTTGCAAACGTCCAAACCGCATTATCGCTTGTACCCATCCACTCAAAATCGTCATAATAAAAAGTTTCTCTTATAGTGGGATAGTCCGTAAGATTTTTCGTATAAAATACAAGAGGTGATTTCTGTGTCGCTTCGGTACTCGGTTCAGTTGTATCGGCGAACGCGCATTCGCCGCTGAGACTCATCATTGCAGCAAGAGACAGCGCCGCTATCGATTTTAATACTTTTATGTTTTTTAAATTCATTTTTCTGCTCCTTTCAGAATTCACATTAAAATAAAACACATTCTTTTTTTAATTAGGACCCGGTTCAGTACATCGGATTTTCATCTCCCCCATTATTGAATTTTTTTAAATTTATACGGGGTAAGCGTTTTTGTATTCCATGCATATGCCGCGACGGTATCCGCTCCGTCTATATCAAATTCTGTCTTAAACTTGCCGTCTTCCGTCGGATCGATTATTTTCAGATTTATTAAAATTCCGTCTTTATAAGCGGCGGCAAACATCGTTAAATCTGATAAAACTGTCTTATCGTTTATGTTCACATCTATGTTTATAACTCCGTCATTCGGTGTTATTTGCGATAAGTTTTTCAGCTCACTGTCTTTATATTTAATGTCAAAGTATACCTCATTTTCGTCTACAACCAGCTGAGGGTAATTTGAAAAGGTCATTGAACCGATAGTCAGAACAACATCATCATTATCCGAACCGCTGAACATAAGCGAAAGCATCTTGTCACCTTTAAATTCTCTCTTGACTATATCAGTCACATCTATATCATAATATAAATACGGCGTTTTGACCTGTTCTGACCGAGATATAGGCTGTTCACCCGCCGCCGGGGCGTTAGCCCATGTGATTGTTTTACCCTCCCAGCTATCATTTTCTACATCGTATATCGACAGAGTGCCGAAATTATTGTCTGAATACAAAATATCCGAATACAGTCTGAGCGTTGCTTTGTTAACATATTTGAGTTTTGACAGATCATATTTCAAATAACCGTTAACATTGAAGTCCTTCCCTCCTTCAGTATTAAGAGCCGAACGGGCATTTATAAAATCACTCGTATCACTGCTCATACAAACAGAGGAATACTTTCCGCTTCTCGTCATAGCATTATCTGTCGGTTTTAATACGGTCCCTTCGCCGGGGTCAAAGTTCTTGCAGAGCTTTCTCGGAGTATCATACGGTTTAAGTCCTTTTTTATTGAGATTGTAATACTCGCTTTTACTTTCAACGAGATTATAAAGAAGCTGAGCCGTAATTTCGCGGGTCATCCCGGTATCTCCGCCGAGGGTATCAAGCTTAGTTAAAATACCCATCCGCTTTGCCTGAACCAATACATCGGTTTCCTTTTCTGTTCCCGAATTTTTAAGAGCAAGGTTTAAAGCCCAGGATACCGCTTCTTTAAGCGTCAATGTCTTTGATGTATTTTCTGCGTCTGACCTTCCGAGAATTCCGAAATTTTTCGCTGTGTCGATGCTTGCTTCTGCAGCAGTATCTTTATTAAACGAGTTAAGACCTGTAGTTTTGACAAGTGCAGTAACAAATTCGGAAACGCTCACCTGCTTTGTCGGCTCAAAATACTTATGCCGATTATTATTATCGTTTGTATAGTCCTTATACGAATCATACCAATAGTTCATATTGATAATCGCGTCTTTATATGCACTGTTTTCAATGTCGTCCGGAATTTTATAATCAAATGAGGTAAATTCATGAGCGCCTATGTCTGCTTTTTTATCGGGCCAAATATAATACAGTCCGTTTCCGAAGAAGTCATGTCCGCCATTATTTTCTATCGTCATACCTTTATCGATACAAGGTGAACCATCCTTAAGCTTATAGCACGCCGCGGTATCACGGCCGGCTTTTGCCTCACCTTTTCTGATAAACCTTGGGTCGCCGGTGATATTTCCCTCTCCTTTAGGAATGGAAGCCGTATCTGAGGTCTGCCATAGATTATATTTAAACTCGGGCATAGGAGTCGGATTTGCCCATGACGGATAATAAATCGCTTTTCCGCCGCCTTCGTTGGCGAATATATTGTTATAAAATTTTAAGTTTCCGCCGATATAGCCGTCCCAGTCAAAAAGTCCTACGCTTCTGACCGATAAGCCCTCTCGTACATAAATTGTATTGTTGTAAATATAGCTTTCTTTTTCGTTTTTGTCCTTATCAATATAACCTATCCGACCGTTTATCCGAAAGCTGTCCTCCATATCATTTTGGCTTATATTATATCTGACAATGTTTCCGCCGTTGATTCCGTTTTTCGGGCAGCAGATAAGAAGGAAGCCGCCGCCGTTGTTATGGCTGTAGTTATACTGGACCGTTGTGTTCGTTGTGCAGTGGTCTATGTCAAAGCCCTGTTTATCGGCTCCGCCCGGAACGGTGTCGTATGCCTCGTTATACTGCATAACCGCGTTGTTTGTCGCATAAACCCATATTGCAGCGTTTGCCGCCTGTGTTTTCGTACAGCAATGCACAGCCGTGTTGTATTCAAGCAAAGGGCTTTCAGCCGCTGTAATAACGATTCCGTCGCCGGCTATGTCTTTAACCACATTTTTTTGAACTTTTACATTTTTGTGAGGCACCCATACGCTTCTGTTGGTTGTCGTATATTGACTTCTGGTTGAAATTCCCGTTCGGTCAACGTTTTCAATAAAGTTATTCTCAATTAAAATGCCATTAAACCATGTCTGCTCGCTTCCCTTCTGCACCTCAACAACTATTGCGGCCGCACCGTCCTTGACATGCTTGCTGTCAACATCATGAACATAACAATTTCTTATTGTTATGCCGTGAAGCTCGCCAACATTCTGCCCTGTGACTCCGATACCTATAATTCCTCCGTTATCCTCTTGGTCAACACCAAAATCATCGTCGTTTGTAACTTCAAGATTATCAATAATCCAATATTCCTGGTTATGAAGCTTGACCGCGGGAGCTGAAATTCCGCCGCCGTTTATAATGGGGCGTTCACCTTCGCCATAGCTTCCGACGGTAATTTCACTTCCCTGCCTTCCGTTTCCCTTCGGCCAAAGCTGTCCGTCATAAATTGTTCCTGCCTTAAATCGGATTGAATCCCCAGCTTCAAAGGTCATTGAATTAACCTTTTCAAGCGTCTTCCACGCCTTGCCTTCCGAAAGGCCGCTGTTTTTATCGTTTCCATTTTGCGAGTCTATGTAATAAATATTACCGATTGAATCAGCCGCAACAATATCAATCGACTGCGGAATGATTCCACTTCCTGTTAGGATTGCCGTCACCGTAAGAATGAATGTTAATAATGATTTCGACAGCTTTTTCAGATTATTCATCATATTCACTTCTCCTTAAGTTTAATTTTATAAAACACCTTCTTGTTTATCACACATTCTGTCTCGGATATTTTTCTGTCAATCAGCTTTTTGTACTCCTCTTCCCGATAGCTGTATTCAACCTGCTTTTTGTTCGGATTCATCTTTATCGAGGTCTGAGCCTTCTTACAAACATAAATCGAAGCGCCGAAGTTTTCGTCAACAACCTCGCTTATATCGCCCTCCTTCATACTCGGTGCAAGCTCAGAGCCCTTTGGGTACGCATATTCGTTGCTCCCTGCCGTTTCGTTATTGAACACAAGACCGGGATAGAGTTTTATTCTCTCGTCCGATTCAAGCTCTTTAGCTATGTTTTCCGCTTTTTCGCCGTTCACAAGACGGCTTCTCAGCTTATCAGCCGTCTCAAACGCACCTTCCTTATCATTATCAACGCCGTAAAAGACCTGAAGAATATCGCAGACAACGTCATACTCGGTTTCGGAAAATTTTTCAATATTCTCACTTTCATAACGTATCAAATCTTCATCGCTTACGCTGATAAGGCTCTCTCTGAGCGAAGTATCGATATTTGAAAAGACATAAGCATCCCACGTCTTTCGGGTAAATTCTTTAGAACCGTACACCACCCCTCCCGAATGTATTTTATCTTTCCGATTTTTGTTTTCCTTGTCCATCTGTTTATAAAAGCCGTCATAATCGGTTGGATAGCTGAATCCGTTTTCGTTGGCAAGGGTCAGCTTTATCTTTTTCTCGATAATTTTGTCCTTTGAAATCTCTCTCAGTCTTTCTATGGGAATCTCACCGCCGAAGCTTTTGTTCCAGTCCTTTGATGAAAGATTTTGATTATACTTTTTATAAAATTCGGCGGATACCTGCCATTTCATATCCTGCATCTCGGCCGCCAGCTCTTTCGCCGTTACATCGATTCCGTTAACCGAAAAAGCAACTTTATCGTCCGAATTATTATGCAGTAAAATTAAGGAGGCCACCGCCGCGGCTATAACAGCCGCAGCAGTAATACAAATCAAAAGAGTTTTTTTATTCATATACGTCACCGTAATTATTCCTGAACAACCAGCTGAGGGTAATTTGAAAATCCTGTTGAACCGATATACAATACAACATCATCGTTGTCCGTACCCGTAATCATCAGAGACAATATCTTGTCCCCATTAAATTCCTGTTTAACTATATTTGTTATATCGATGTCATAATACCTCTTCGGCTCTGATACAAGTTCAGACTTAGCAATAAGCTTTTTTACTTTTGGGGCGTTATCCCATGTGATTGAGTCGATCGCCCAGTTGTCGTTTTGGATTTCATAAACCGAAATCGTTCCGAACTTGGTTGTTGAATACAACGTATCCGAATACAGTCTCAGTGTTGCCTTGCTGACGCTTTTCAGCAATTTTAAGTCAAACTTTAAATATCCGTTTCTGTGCCAATCATCACCCTGTGGTGTAGCAAGTGCCGAACGCCCGATGAGGAAGTCGCCTATCTCGTCTTTGCAGTTAGTCTTAGCAAATTTTCCGCTCTTTGTATATCCCTGGTCAGCCGCCTGAAGCACCGTACCCGGGCCGGGGTTAAATGTGCTGCAAACCGTACGCTTCTTATCGAAAAATTTCAATCCTTTTTTATTCAGGTTATAATACTCTTTCTCGCTTTCGACAAGATTATAAAGAAGCTGAGCCGTGATTCCGCGGGTTAGCTCAGTATCACCGCCGAGGCCGTCGATACCCTCGAGAAGACCCATCTCCTTCGCCTGAGCCAATACATCAGTCTTCTTTTCCGTTCCCGAATCGCCGAGTGCAAGGTTCAAAATCCACGACAGAGCTTTATCTAAGCTTATCGGATTTGACAAATCCTCATAAGTGACGGATTTATCGAGTATTCCGAAATCACGTGCCGTATCGGCAAAGCCTGTTTCCTTCTTATCGGCCTCGAAATAATTTCCGTAGGTGTAAGCCTTCGCAAAGGTTTCAAGTCCCGCCGCCCTGACAAGCGCTTTTATAATCTCGTCACCGGTAATCTTTTCATCAGGCTTAAATTTTTTGTCCTTATCGGCTTTATAAATATTTAAAAAGTTCATAAGCTTTATCGCGTCTTTATACGGGCTTTCTTCAATATCGGCCGGGGTTTTATCCTCTTCGGCATAATATTCCGCCGCACCCAAATCGGGGAGGTTGTTATAGAGCTTGTTTCCAAAATAGTCTCTCTTTCCGTTATTTTCTATAACCTTCCCCTTGTCGATACATGGTGAGTCTGCGCTGAGTTTATATCCGTCAACCGTGTTTATGCCGGCTCTTCCGCTTCCCTTTAAAACAAACTTCGGGTCAGCAATAATTTTCTTGCTGTCTTTGGGCATAGACTCTTTTTCACGCTGCCACAGATTGTTTTCATATGACGGCTTTTCGGTTAGATTCTCCTGGCAAAACAGAGCCTCTCCCTCGCCCTCGTTGGCGAATATGTTGTTATAGAATCTGAGATCGCCGCCTATTCCGCCCCAGTTATAAAACGAGATGTCTCTTGTTTTTATGCTTTTATCCACATAAAATGTGTTATTGTATATAATTGTCGGGGCTCTTCCGCCCTCCACATCGGTCGGTCCGATAAATCCGTTTATTCTGAAAATGTCCGTCCGGTCGTTCTGGCTTATGTTATATCTGACAGTGTTCCCGCCGTTGATTCCGTTTTCCGGACAGCAGATAAGAAGAAAGCCGCCGCCGTTGTTATGGCTGTAGTTATACTGAAGTGTTGTGTTCGTTGTGGCATGGTCTATATCAAAGCCCTGTTTATCGGTTCCTCCCGGAACAGTATCATATGACTCGTTAAACTGCATAACCGCCCCTTCGGTTGCATAAACCCATATCGCCGCATTCGCCGCCAGGGTCTTTGTGCAGTTATGTATAGATGTGTTATACTCAAGTATCGGCTTATTCGATGATGTCACAACAATTCCATCACCCGCAACGTCCTTGACTATATTATTCCGAACAGCGACATTTTCGGATATCTTCCATACGGTTCTCTGTGGATTAACCCATGAGCTTCCCACAGACAGTCCCGAACGGTCACAATCCTCAATAAAGTTATTCTCAATAGTCACGCCGTTGAACCATGTAGGAACAGACGTTCCTCTGACACGAACGCCTAAAGCGGCTACTCCGTCTTTGATATGCTTGCTGTCCACGTCATGGACATAACAATCTCTGATTGTTATACCGTGAAGCTCGCCTTTGTCTTCACCCCACACCATAATGCCCGCAACTCCGCCGAGTTCCTCCTGGTCGGTTTCAAAATCATCATCATTCGTGACCTCAAGGTTTTCTATAACCCAATATTCCTGGTTATTGAGCATGACTGCCGGTTGTTGAATTCCGCCGCCGTTTATCACGGGGCGGCCTCCCCCTCCGTACATTCCGAGGGTGATCTCGCTTCCCTGTCTTCCGCTTCCCTTAGGCCAAAGCTGTCCGTTATACACAGTGTCTGCTTTAAAGAGAACCGAATCCCCCGCCTCAAAAGTTGTTGAATTAACCTTATCGAGAGTCTTCCATGCCTTGCCCTCGGAAAGGCCCGAATTATCATCACTTCCGTTTTCCGAATCGATGTAATATATCTTTGTCTCTGAACTCAAAAATTTCACATTTATTCCGACAAGGCCGCTTGCATAAGCAGGCGTCAAAACACACAGCTGAGCTGTCGCGGCGACCGCCGCAATAAGCTTTTTTAAAATACCTCTCATACTTTCACCTCGTTCTTTTTTAATTTAATGCGAAAACCGCTTGATTCATATTAAATCCTTTTAAGAGCTTTTCAGCAAACAATCAAGCGGTTTTTCGGTTATTCTTTTAAAGTCCAAGCTTTTTCGCGCCTTCGTTAAGAGCCTCTGTATAATTATTTCCGCCTACCGACTTCCAGTCGTTTGCATACGCCTCGAAATCGGCATCGAAGTTATCACTCTGGGTAATAAGCTTAGCAAGGCCTTGATAAACAGCGTCTTTAAGCTGTTTTATTTCAGCCGAGTCAACCTTATCTACAACCGATACGAAATAGAGCGGATCGACCTTTGCCGCCTTCGTAAACGCCGCAAGCGAGCCTTTATAGTCTTCGGGATTCTGTGTGTTTTCGCATACAAACCTAAAGTCCTTATGTGCAACAAGGTGACAGAAGTTAGCGGATTTATCCTTCTCGGAAAGCTCAATGGGATAACCCGATGAATTATCCGGGAGGAGGCTTATATACTTTCGGTTTTCTTCTTTATAATCAACATTCGGCTCCCCGAGTGAGCAAAGCTTTGAGCCTTCTTCAGAGCACAGAAATTCAAGAAGCGCAAGCGCCTTATCACGCTTTTCTTCGCTTATATCCGCTCTTATCGCCGTCGCCGTCCAAAAATTATATGTTCCCATAACGCGAACAGTTCCGTCAAAACCTTCGAGCGGCTCTTTCAAATATGTGAATACCTCCTTCGGATCCTTATCGGGATATGCCGACCGGAACTGATTATATACCTTGTTATACGAAGGCCCTGCATTATATACCAGCATACCTTCACGACCCGACACGAAATTTTCAAGCGCTTTATCACTTCCCATAGTCAAAAAGTCGGTGTCGAGAAGCTTTTCGTCATAGCACTTTTTAAGGAAGGACGCGGCCTTTTTCATATTATCCGAAATACACTCGGGCTTCCACTGATCTCCGTCCTTATAATAGTACTCAAATGATGTGTTAAATGAGTTAATGAACGGATACAGCCACCATACTCCGCCGCCGCAGAAGCCGTATGTATCCTGCTTTCCGTTTCCGTCGGGATCATTTTCTCTGAACGCCTTCGCCACATTATAGAACTCCTCCATCGTGGTCGGCTCTTTCAGACCGAGCTTATCGAGCCAGTCCTTTCGGATATAAATCGCCTGCCCTGCGCACACCGCGTCGCTTGAGCTTAAATCATTATCAACCGGAAGCGAATAGTGCTTTCCGTTCTGTAATAATGTGAAATCCTTAAACTTATCAAGCTAACGGGATAGGTTCGGATACTTTTCGGGCGTAACATAATCCGAAAGGCATAGCAGTATACCGTCTTCAAGCCACTTATTATAAACCTCTTTGTTTTCAAGACCCTTTGTAACAAATACATCGGGTACATCGCCCGAAGCGACAAGGATTCCGAGACGCTCCTCCCAATTCTTTTCGCTTGCGTTTACCGGATTGATTCTTACACCGACTTTTTTCTTAATCTGATCATAAATATAATCGTCCGTGTCCTTTGCGGCATTTTCAAACTGCCAACCGAATACCGAAAGCTCGACATCTCCGCCGGCGGAGACATCGGACTTTTTCGTTCCGCAGCCGGTGAGTGCCGTTACCGCGGTCGCTCCCGCAAGCAAAAGCATCAGGCTTCTTTTCAAAAAGTTTTTTACATTGTGTTTTGATAATCTTTTCATTTCCATCTTCCTCCTGAAACTGAATTTTTATATGCTTCGTTTAATTTATTTTTAATTTTATCCCTTTACCGCCCCGAGCGTTACTCCCTTTACGAAATACTTCTGTATAAACGGATAGATAATTGCAACGGGCAGAACAGAAACTATTACAACCGCCATCTTGATTGAATCCCCTACCACATATTCGCTTGAAACGTAAGCCGAGCCGACGCTCTCTGTATCACTCGATATAAGTATTTCTCGGAGAATCATAACGAACGGCCACTTTGATTTATCGTTTATATAAATCATCGCGTTATACCAGCCATTCCATCTGTCAACCGCAAAAAACAGCGCGAATGTGGCTATAACCGGAACCGAGAGCGGCATTATAATGCTGAATAAAATTCTAAATGTATTCGCCCCGTCTATACTTGCCGACTCTTCCAAATCGGCGGGAATACCTTCAAAAAAGCTCTTCATAATCAGCATATTATAACAGCTGAAGCCAAACGGCGCTATAAGAGACCAAACACTGTTTATCATATGAAGTCCGCGCATAAGAAGATAGTTCGCTATAAGTCCGCCGTTAAAAAACATTGTTATTAAAAACAGTGCAAAAAAGAACTTTCTTCCCGGCAGGCTTTTCTTTGCTATTGCATACGATGCAAATACCGTTACAAAAAGCTGATATACTGTACCTATAACCGTCACGAGCGCTGATATTCCGAGCGATGATACGAATTTCGACGAATTAAGTATGTATTTATACGCCTCAAAGGTCACTCTTTTAGGAAAAAGAGTAAATGCCGACTGAACCGCCAAATCATATGGCAAAAGCGACCTGACGATAACATAGTAAAACGGCAGAAGCATAATAAGCGCTACAATTATAAGCAACACCGTATTAACCGAATCAAAAATAATATCCCCTATACTTCTTCTTTTTAACATTTTCTCACCTCAATAAAGACTGCTTCCGTTGATTTTTTTAGATAAAACATTTCCCATTAAAAGCATTGCACAGTTAATTATATTAAGGAACAAGCTGACCGCGCCCGCCATACTGAACCGGCCGTCCACAATACCCAATCTGTATACATAGGTATCTATAACATCACCTACATCGTAAACCGCAGGGTTAATAAGGTTAAACATCTGGTCAAGACCACCGTTCATTATCTGACCCATTCTGAGTACCAGCATAACCGAAATCGTAGGCATAATTGCCGGAACCGTAATATGTATAATCTGCTTCATGCGGCTTGCACCGTCAAGCATCGCCGCCTCATAATATTCGGGCGAAACATTCGCGAGAGCGGCAAGATACAAAATCGTTCCCCAGCCCGCTTCCTTCCATATCTGTGAAAGCACAACGATAGGTCTGAATGTTTTCGGGTTCGCCAGGAACTTCACAGGATCTCCTCCAAGGCTTTGAATAATCGTATTCATAATTCCGTCTGTCGATAAAATATTAAACATAATTCCCGATACAACAACCCACGATATAAAGTGCGGCAGATACACAACAGTCTGCGTAACGCGCAAAAACACTTTATTTCTGACCTCGTTCAGCATAAGCGCAAGTATTATAGGTGCCGGAAAGTCAAAAATCAATCGTATGAAATTGATAACAAGAGTGTTTTTGAATACCTGCCAGAACTTCGCCATACCGAAAAGCTTTGTGAAATTATCAAACCCAACCCATGGACTTCCGAGTATTCCCTTTACTGAGGAATAGTTTTTAAACGCGACCGTTGCACCATACATGGGAACATAGCAAAATATTATAATAAAAATCAATGCCGGTGCAAGCAAAACATAATATTGCCAGTGTTCGCAAATACGTGTACTTAACGATTTAACCTGTGTTTTTCCTTTTACTTTCTTTTTTGGAATCATTATAAGCCCTCATCTCCGTCTGTTTTTGTCGGCTTGTCGCATATACCGTCAAAATATCTGTCATCAAAGATACGAATATGCCCAAGCACTTTCCTTTTTGTATATTTTAAACTAATTATTTGAACTTTTACATTTCTTTTTTTGCTCTTTTTTATGTGTTTTGATTACTTTGTTAAAAAAATGGAATAATTAATGTTCGTGTCGAAAAAGAAATATTGTAAATATAGAAAATCCGCAGATGTATAAGTCCGGATAAAAGAAAAACGGAGCAGCTCCGCAGGTTTGGAGCTACTCCGTAAAAATCCTTATGTGGTTAAAGCTTTTTTGCTGTTTCAAGTTCGCCTTCAAAACGCTTGCTTACCTTGTCGAAATCCTCGTTTCCCTCGCCGAAATAGTGCTTGACCATTGCCTTTGTATCTGACCCGAGCTTACTGAGATTTTCGTCGGCTGTCTTGCCTTTTCCGATTGCCTCAAGTTTGTTACCCGCTTCATACATTTTCTTTGCAGCATCTTTATTATTATCGTAAACACCGTTTTTGACTTTGTCATAATTATCGCTTATGGTGCTGACAAGGCCACGAATGTCGTCTTTTGACGCTGAATCAGGGTTTATGTCATTTTCAACCTTACCGAACTCGTCGGCCACGTCTGACCAAGCATAATTTATAGCGCCGCCGAAGCCTTTTACCGCATTGCCGGCTCCGTTTGCCGCGTCTTTTACCGCATTGCCGGCGCCTTCGGCAACATCTTTCGCCGCGTTACCCGCGCCGTTTGCTGCGTCCTGAACCGCATTCCCCGCTTCGTTTGCCGCATTGTTCGCATTGTTTGAACCACAGCCGGCAAGACACAGTATTAATGACGCCATAGTTATCCCAAGAACTATCTTTTTCACGTTAAATCACCTCATATTATTTTGATTATATTATGTTACGCCGCTATTATTTGTCAAAACAATATAAAATATGCAAAAAAATAAGGAATATAAAAAGCGTACCGTTACACCGATACGCTTTTTCGTTTTTGCTCTTTGCTGAATTTTAATAATCAGCCCGGAGGCCATTGAAGGTTCCTGCCTGCGAGCAGGTGAAAATGAAGGTGGCCGACAGTCTGACCGCCGTCTTTTCCACAGTTGTTTACTATCCTCCAGCCGTTTTCGGCAAAGCCTTTTTCCTTCGCAATTTTTGCCGCGGCGGAGAAAATGTGGCCCACTATCGCCGAATTCTCATCGGTGAGGTCATTCCCCGACGCAATATGGTCCTTCGGCACAATTATAATGTGAAACGGAGCCTGTGGGTCAATATCGTTAAAGGCATAGACGTTATCGTCCTCATACACCTTTGTCGATGGAATTTCACCGTTTATAATTTTACAAAAAAGACAATCACTCATATGCTCATCCCCTTTTATTTAATCATTTCTGATACAATTTCGTCTACCTTGGCGAGTGCATCGTCAATCTTCATAGTATCTGTTCCGCCGCCCTGAGCCATATCGGGCTTACCACCACCGCGACCGCCGCAGATTGATGTAACCTCTCTGATAATGTTTCCGCAATGCACTCCGTTCTTAACCGCCGATTTGGACGCCATTGCTATAAAGGTGATCTTTCCATTCTTGTTCGATGCAAGAACAACCACGCCGTCTGTCATCTGTGCTTTCGCGTTATCGGCAAGAGCTTTAAGCTCGTTTATACCCATTCCGTCAAGCTGAGCCGTCAAAACGTTGACCTTTCCCAAATGGCGAACCGAAGTCATCATATTCTTTGTGCGGAGGGCGGCGAGCCTGTCGCGGAACACAATCAGAGCCTTTTCGTGCTCTTTATTATCCGCCATAAGAGCCTCGGCCTTGCTGTCAATCTCATTCTCATCCTTTATCTTAAGAGCCGCCGCAGTTCTCTTAATAAGACTGTTCTTCTCGTCTATCAGGTTAAGAACGCCGAAGCCGGTCACGCCTTCGATTCGGCGGACACCTGCCGCAACACCCGTCTCGCTGACTATCTTGAAGAGTCCGAGTCTGCCGGTTGAGCTTGCGTGCGTTCCGCCGCAAAGTTCAAGGCTGAAATCGCCCATTTTTACTACACGAACCGTGTTTCCGTACTTCTCGCTGAACAAAGCTGTTGCACCCATTTTCTTAGCCTCATCAAGGCTCTTTTCGCTACAGATAACCTCGGCATCAGTCAAAATCATATCGTTTACACTCTTCTCTACCTCGGCTATCTCAGCATCTGTCATAGCCGCAAAGTGTGAGAAGTCAAATCTCATTCTGTTTTCATCAACATAAGAGCCTGCCTGAGCAATATGGTTACCCAGGGTCTTACGCAGAGCCGACTGAAGAAGATGTGCGGCGGAGTGGTTACGTCTAATTGCTTCACGGCGCTCGGCATCTATTTCACAGGTCACTTTATCGCCGACCTTTACGCTTCCGCTTTCAACCTTGCAAAAATGCAGGAACTTTCCGTTCCTTTTCTTTGTATCAAGAACTTTAACAACAGCGCTGTCGGTCTTTATAACACCCGTATCACCAACCTGGCCGCCGCTTTCAGCATAGAACGGAGTTCTGTCAAGAACCAAAACGGCTTCATCTCCCGAGGTAACGTTCTCCGCTCTCTCGCCGTCCTTACCTATTCCCAAAATCTCGGCTTCAAGCGTATTATGCTCGTATCCGTCAAACACGGTCGCCGCATCGATTGACGCAAAGATGTCTTCCTTCCACGCTTCGCCCTCCATATCTCCTCTTGCCGAACGTGCTCGTTCGCGCTGTTCGTCCATCAGTTTTGAAAAAGCATCCTCATCAACGGTAAAACCGCTCTCTGCAAGGATTTCCTTTGTTAAGTCAATCGGGAAGCCAAATGTGTCATAAAGCTTAAATGCACTCTCGCCCGAAAGTTCGGTCTTTCCGCTCTCTTTAAGCTCGTCAACAAAGTTGTTTAAAATGTCAATACCCTGGTCGATTGTCTCTCCGAAACGTTCTTCCTCGGTTTTGATAACCCTCTCGATATACTCAAAATTCTTTTCAAGCTCAGGGTAAGCAGTCTTTGATTCATCCGCCACAACCTTTGCCAGCTTATACAAAAATGCTTCTTTAAGACCGAGAAGCCTTCCGTGTCTTGCGGCACGTCTTAAAAGCCTTCTCAAGACATAGCCCCTGCCCTCGTTCGACGGCAGAATTCCGTCAGACACCATAAACACTGTGCTTCTGATATGGTCGGTAATAACACGAAGCGAAATATCTGTCTTTTTGTCAACGCCGTAGGTCTTTCCTACCATCTTCGCCGCACTGTCGAGTATACGGCGGATTGTATCAACCTCGAAAATTGAGGTCACGCCCTGCATAATGCAGGCAATACGTTCAAGACCCATACCGGTATCGATGTTCGGATGTTCAAGGCGGTTGTATACGCCGTTCTCATCCTTGTCGAACTGAGTGAATACAAGGTTCCAGAACTCGACATATCTGTCACAGTCACAGCCAACGGCACAATCCGGCTTGCCGCAGCCGTATTCCTCGCCCCTGTCATAATAAATCTCAGAGCAAGGGCCGCAAGGACCTGTTCCTATTTCCCAGAAATTATCCTCTTTTCCGAGAAAAACAATTCTGTCGGGCGAAACACCGACTTCCTCTGTCCATATTTTAACGGTTTCCTTGTCTTCTTCATAAACACTGACCCAGAGCCTGTCGGTCGGGATTTCAAGAACCTTTGTGATAAACTCCCATGCCCACGCTGTTGCCTCATGCTTGAAATAATCTCCGAACGAGAAGTTACCCAGCATTTCAAAAAACGTGCCGTGGCGCGAGGTAAGACCCACACACTCAATATCAGGGGTTCTGATACACTTCTGACAGGTAGTCACACGCTTCCGCGGCGGAACCTCCTTACCCAAAAAGTATGGTTTAAGCGGTGCCATACCCGCATTTATCAGCAAAAGACTTGCATCGCCCTGCGGCACAAGCGGAAACGACGGCAATCTCAGATGCCCCTTGCTTTCAAAGAACGAGAGATATTTCTCTCTGATTTCGTTAAGTCCTAACTTTTTCATATTAGTTTCATTGCCTTTCTACCTGCAAAAATCATTCCGTTCAGTGCCGCAGGCGAGCCTCTGAATTACACATATAAAATTATTATATCACATAACTCCGTTTTAGTCAAATACGGTTATGCGGATATTCCGTTATTTTTTTACTAATCCTGCCTCTGCTGCCGCTTCTGCGCTAACCGCATTCTTCTCTATTAATGAATCTATCATTAACATACCGTTTTTCATTTTTGTTTCAAGCGCCTTATATGAAGCATAAACCATTTTTTCTCTGTTGAAATCGGTACTTCCCAGAATATCTCTTGTTTCATCCTCTTTTAACATATTGATTTCTGCTGATAGCTTTTCAGCAGTTTCGGGTTCAGCATCACTATACCCAAGAGTCCTGAGCAGGAGTGTTAAATACTGCTCTCCGCTCATATTTTCATCAGGCGCATAACTGCCGTCCCCGATACCTTTTATAATATTGTTCCGATAGCAGTATGCTATATAATAAGCCGCCCAGTTATCGGCAGGAACGTCATTAAATATCTCTTCCTTTTTCTCATTCAGCACAGTATTCTCAAGACCCAGCAGTCTGACAATCATAGCCGCTCCCTCTGCTCTGGTAAACTGTTTGTCAAGCTCATATCCGTTCTCCGTTCCCTTAAAAAGACCTATGCTGTTAAGCTTGTCTGCATAGCTTCTGTTATCCGTCTCTTGCGTATCATATTTATTATCTTCTTCGGATTGCGGCAGCTTCTCATCTTCCTTCAGTGAATTATCTGTCTGTTTTTGCTCTTCATCACTGTTTACGGCTTGATTTTGATTATCGGATTTATCTTCGGCATTTTTATCATTTTCAGTGTTTTTGTCATTTTCAGCATTTTTATCGTTTTTATCGTTTTGATCGTTTTGATCTGGCAATACTTTGCCTTCTTCATTATCATAATTTATATTGTTTTTAACACTGAAAAGCCCACCATATAACAGATTTCCGGTCTGAGACTTTCCCTTCATATCTATAACCTCTGAGGCAGTCTTTCCTGTCGGCTTGTATGTGCTCTTAGCCGAAATCTTATCAGCCTTTCCCGCATCGGTCACATTAACGCTGATTTCAAAAATATAAGTTCTTTTCTCGTCCTCGCTGTTATACTCTCTGCCTGTCTTTTCGTTATCATATGCAATCACACATTTATTGTAATCAATGATAAACTTATTATTTTTCACCCCGTCAGCGATAAAGTATTTGTCAACGCCCAGAACGCCGGGGTCGGTATCACTTATATACGGAACAACTATACTTTTTCCGTTTTTCGTGTATTTGCAGATTCCCCAAAAAATATCCATTCCCTGTATCTTGCTTTGGGTATAATACAGCGGCTCTATATCGGAAACATTCACCTGATCCTTCAGAGGTTTTTCTCTCTCTGCCTTTGATTTCTCCTCTTTATTCTCAATAAGCATCTCTATCAGAGAAATTAATTTTTGGTGGACCTCCGGTGTTTTAAATTTAAACCATCCCTGACTGAATTTTATATTAGTAATATCGGCTGTTACTATTTTCCACACAAGAACATTTTCGTTATCAAAGCGAAAGCACCATTTCACATCATCGGTGTCACTGAATGAAAATACTCCTTCTTTAGGCCGCTTATCATCTGAAACCGGCTGAGTTTCTTCAGAGCTTTTATATTCAAGATTTGAATCGGAAAATATCTCCGCAAGACTTTTTAAATTATCCTCGCTCATAAAATCGGGATAGCTTATGTAGCTGTCATTTCCGTTATTCCTGTATGAAATTGACGCTCCTACTGACTTTGACACATTCGGAAAGACATTACCTATTTTTTTAAGCGGTTCACAATCTCTTACTGTGGCACTTGCCGGAATACATCCGAAAATAAAGCTTAAACATAAAATGCTTAAAAATAAATTTTTTATCAATCTCATCATTTTCATTCTCCATTCTTCGCTATTCTTTTGATAAAATATTTGCTGTAAATATCCTCTCAGAAATTTAATTGTTTTTACTCATTATCGGGGAGAATTCTTTCAATTATATCCTTATAAATATTCTCCGCCTCTTTTTTCAGAATCTTCGCCACACGCTCTGAATCCGAACGGCTTCCTATATGAACCTTAAGCTCAAGCATCGGCAGATTTGCGTCAAGCATGGTAAGAGCCGCCATATACTGATGCGGTGCGATAGGTATGACCTCGGTTGACACCGAGTTCGGGTTATACTGTTCTTCATACTTACGCTCAGAGATTTCGCTGTCAATCTTTTTTCTTATGCTCGGCGGAATTCTCTCAAAGAAAAAGGCGTTTGTTTCATCACCCTTTTCGCTGAGCTGAAAGGCTCTTTCGTTCCGATAAAACTTGCTGTCTACAAACCCGTCCTCTATCAGCTCGTTAAGCATAAGTGCAAGGTCAAAATAATTCATCACCTGCTTCTCCCAGGTGAGAATATCACAAAGCTCGGTCATACTTATCGGTTCAACATACTTCTTAAGCGTATATAAAATTGCAAACTTCATTTCGTCGTGTTCCAAAAACATAAAATCACCACTGGCCCTAATTCTTATACTCGTAATACGGTTTTTTGTGTTTGAAATATACGCCCACAAGTCCCGTTCCCGCGTGAGCGGTTATAACCGGCCCGATTTTGGCATAGGTTATCTTTTTCGGGCTAATCCGCTCTCTCACCATTTGTTCGACAATTTCAACCTTGTCGGGTGCATCGGAATCAAGTATCATAACCTCGTTCTCTGACGGATTATCCATCCTCTCTTCTATAAAGTCAACCAGCATCGATGTCGCTTTTTTAAGTCCCCGAACCTTTCTGAAGGCCTCAACAAGGCCGTCGTTTATCATCATAATCGGCTTTATGTCAAGAACCTTGCTTATTGCCATCGTTGTTGCCTTTATTCTTCCACCCTTTCTCAGATAGGTCAGGTCATCAACCAAAAAATATGCCGTGTCGCGGTCATAGATTTCGGTCACGGTATCTATGATTTCCTGCTTTGACTTGCCCTCTCTCGCCATTTTTGCGGCAAGAATCACGGCATAGCCGATAATCATTGTGAACTTTCCCGAGTCTATAACGGTTATGTCATAGCCTTCGTCCCTCAACTGGCGCGCGACCATATTTGAAGTATTGTTAAGTCCGCTTCCCTTAGCCGACATAGTAATATGAATAATCTCATCCCCGGGACCGATTTCGCGGTACACGTTTTCAACCTCGACCGGACTCATCTGACCGGTCGTCGGAATTTCTGTGCAGTGCTCGACTATCTCATAAAAATCCTCAGCCGACATATTAATGTCCGCAACAATCTGCTTTCCGTCAACATTTATCATAAACGGAATAATCTTTATATCAAACTCTTCAGCAATCTCCTTCGGAATATCCGCGGCTCTGTCAGTTACTATTCGTATCATGAAGCTCACCCTCTCTTTCTAAATTTTCAAAGCCTGTCTGTCTCAAAGCCTCGTATGCAATTATAGCAACGGAATTTGACAGATTCAGCGACCGTTTATTTTCTTTCATAGGAATTCTTATACAGCTGGGATAATTCTCGGCGAGGAGCGACTCGGGCAGGCCTTTTGTTTCCTTTCCGAAAACAAGGAACACCTCGCCGTCATCAAACTTCCCATAATCCACATCGCTGTATGTATTCTTCGCCTTTGTTGTGCAGTAAAAAAAGTGTCCGTCGGGATAGGCTGCCTTTACCTCGTCAAATGACCGGTATTCGTGAAGTTCAAGCTCATCCCAATAATCAAGACCCGCACGCCGAACCTGTTTCTCGCTTATATCAAACCCAAGCGGATGAACCAGATGAAGCGGCGCCCCGATAACCGAACAGGTTCTTGAAATGTTACCCGTGTTCGCAGGGATTTCGGGTTCTACCAATACTATATGTAATTTCAATTTTATATCCTCCGTCATTATGCCCAGAACTTCCGGTCAAGCGAACGATAGCGTATCGCCTCGGCTATATTCTCTTTGGCTATTTTCTCGTTTCCCGAAAGATCGGCAATTGTTCTCGCAACCTTTAAAATCCTGTTATGTGCTCTCGCACTCAGTCCGAGCATCTCAAACGCATTTTTGAGCAGCTCTGAGCTGCCCTCGTCAAGCACGCACACTTCATCAATCATAGCCGCCGTAAGACAGCTGTTTGAGTATATACCCGTTCCGGAATAGCGTTTGAGCTGAATCTCTCTCGCCTGGTCCACACGGCGTTTTATCTCGGATGACGGCTCTGCCGTACTCTTTCTTCCTAAGTCATCATAGTCAACCGCAGGGACCTCGATGTGCAGGTCGATTCTGTCAAGAAGCGGCCCGCTTATCTTTGAAAGATAGCTGCTTATCTTGCTCGCAGAGCAAGAGCAATCATGATTCTTATCCCCGTAATATCCGCACGGACAAGGATTCATCGAAGCGACAAGCATTATGTTGCACGGATACGAATATGTTCCGCCCGCGCGGGTGATTGTGACCGTTCCGTCCTCAAGCGGCTGACGCATTACCTCAAGCGCATCCTTTCGGAACTCGGGCAGCTCATCCAAAAACAGGATTCCGTGATGCGCAAGGCTTATTTCGCCCGGTTTGGGAATACCGCTTCCTCCGCCGGTAAGTCCGACCGCAGAAACCGTATGATGCGGACTTCTGAACGGACGGCTGACCACCATCGGCATATTTTTAGGAAGCCGCCCCGCGATACTATGTACCTTTGTGACCTCAAGCGCCTCATCAAACGTCATCGAGGGAAGTATCGAAGGGATTCTCTGCGCAAGCATCGTCTTTCCCGACCCGGGAGGGCCTATCATCAATATATTATGACCGCCTGCTGCGGCTATCTCCAAAGCACGTTTTGCACTTTTCTGACCCTTTACATCCGAAAAATCAGGAAGCTCATCCGTTGCCTGTTCAAAAAGCGCGCGGGCATTCACCTTAGTCGGGAGAATAGGTTCCTCACCCGTAAAGTGCCTTATCAGTGCAGATATACTCTCAACACCGAAAACGTCTATGCCCTCGACCACAGCGGCCTCTTTTGCGTTCCCGATGGGAACGAAAAGCTGTTTCGCTCCGTTCTGATACGCTGTGATGGCCATAGGAAGAGCGCCCTTTACTCCGCGAAGCGTTCCGTCAAGCGAAAGCTCGCCGAAAAAGCACATCTTATCCATATCATGAACAAAAACCTGTTCGCTTGAAGCGAGGATTCCGACCGCAATAGGCAGATCAAGACAGGTACCCTCCTTCTTCACATCAGCAGGGGCAAGGTTTATGAGTATTCTCTTTCCCGGAATCATCAGTCCGGAATTCTTCAGTGCCGAACGGATTCTCTCTTTCGATTCCCGAACCGCCGTATCGGGCATCCCTACAACATCCCATTGAGGAATACCGTTGCTTATATCGGTCTCAACCCCTATATAGTATCCGTCGATTCCCGACAGACCCACGCTGTTAATCTTGGTAATCATATTAAATTTATCACTCCCGCCTTAAACGCTTTATCCTGTTTGTATGCTCTCTTTCAGCGAAATATCCGTCTCGTATAATCGGCTCAAACAAGACGCCGTGGCGTATCGGCATCCGGGGATATTTCACCGTAAGTTCTATCGCCTTTGCCAAAAAGTCAACCGCAAGGTTCGCCGCATTCACCACACTGTAACCGCTGAGCCGGGCACCGGTGAACACACTTGTCAAAAGGTCGCCCGTTCCGTGAAACGGCCGAGACACATAGCCACAGTCAATCTTATAAAACTCATCACCGTCACAGACAGCCACACACATTGTATCGGGTGAGTCCATAACGCTTGTGATTAAGACCGACTTTTCCCCGAGATCCATAAGACTGTTCAAAATTTCAATAAGCTCCGGATCTGTCAGCGGCGACGTTGGGTACTCGCGTTCAAGCAGGAGGCAGGACTCGGTCAGGTTCGGCGTAATAGTGTCAGCTATCTCACACAATTCGCGCATTCCGCCGATCAGCTCGGTCATTCTGTCCGAATACACCGTCTTGACATCAAGGAGAGCATTATCACCGAGAACGGGGTCAACTATCGCCAATGCGCCAAGTTTTTTCTGATTAAGCATAAATCTTTTGGTTATCTCGATCTGTCTTGCAGAGCTCATATATCCGCTGTAGACCGCGTCAAATTCAAGGCCGATTTCTTCCCAATGCGCAATAATTTTTTCCATCTCATCAGTCAGGTCAAGCAGGGTATAGTCCTTAAACTCATATGTATGAGTTGACAAAACCGCGGTCGGAAGAGGACAGACCTCGATTCCCATAGCGGACATCGCGGGTATTGCCTCGGTCAGCGACACCCTTCCGAACCCGGACATATCCTGCACCACCGCCGCACGCGGAATAATCTTATCGTTTTCGTTTTTATTCTGTATCATATGTCAGCAACTCCAATTCATCGGTTGTCAGTTCTCTTATTTCGCCCTCACTTAAATTTCCGTCAAGTAAGAGCCTATTCATCGCGATACGTTTAAGGTATGTTACCTCTCGGCCGCGGTCTTTAAACATTCGCTTGATTTGATGAAACTTTCCTTCAAAAATCGTCACTTTTGCAAGGCTCTTGTCCTCCGACGCCGAGATTATTTCAAGTCTTGACGGCTTTGTAATAAAGTCGCCTAAATCCATTCCGGACTCAAACGCTCTAACGTCATCATCAGATAACTCACCGTCAACCTCTGCGAGATAGGCTTTCGGAATGTGCCTTGCGGGGCTGAGCAGGCGGTGAGCCAAGCCGCCGTCGTTTGTCAGAATACAAAGCCCGACCGTATCTATGTCAAGCCTTCCTATCGGGAAAACATCAAAATGCTTAAATTCGGGCGGAACAAAGTCGGTGACCACCGTTTTGTATCTGTCCTGCGTTGCCGAAAGGCAGTTTTCGGGCTTGTTCAGCATAAGATAAACATATTTTTTATAACCGATAGGCTCGCCGTTTAAATATACCTCTGACGATTTTTCATCTATCTTCGTGTCCGGAGAAACCTTATCAAGGCCGATTACGCGTACCGCACCGGACTTTATCAGCTTTTTAACTTCACTTCTCGTTCCCGCGCCACAGTCAGCAAGGAATTTATCAAGCCGCATAGGCACGCCTTCCTTCTATATTATTATCAGCGGCAGATTTCGGCCTCCGTCTGCCGTTTAAATACAATATATTAGTATTCTACCATAAACATTAAATAATTTCCATAGCAAAATGAAAATTTTTTTAAATATTTTAAGTGTTATTTGCAAAGTGTTTGTAATTTTTTGTAAATTCTATATTAAACGCGATAAATTACTTGACTTTTTCATACTTTAAGCGTATAATACAAAAATGAATTCAAAGATTGAAGAATTGGGGGGCGACGGAATTGCAGAAAAGCGGGCCTATAGCTCAAAATAAAAAGGCATATCACGATTACTTTGTCGATGATGAGTTAGAAGCAGGGATAGAGCTGGTTGGCACAGAGGTTAAATCCGTTCGTCTCGGCCGTGTCAACTTAAAGGACAGCTATATTTCCTGCAAGACAGGTGAAGCTATCCTGATAGGTATGCACATCAGTCCGTATGAGCAGGGAAGCATCTATAACCACGAACCCTTGCGGCCGCGGCGGCTTCTTCTTCATAAAAAAGAGATAAACAAGCTTATCGGGCTTACCTCACAGGAGGGGCTCACGCTTATTCCTTTAAAACTCTATTTTAAGGGTCAGTATGTCAAGCTTTCAATCGGAATTTGCAGAGGTAAAAAGAATTATGATAAGCGTGCCGCTCTTGCGGATCGCGACGCAAAGCGAAATATGGACAGAGCAATCAAAGAAAGATATAGATAATCTTATGATAAATTAAAGAAAGGAATGTATAAATATGATAAACAATGTGATAAATATTAATGTTGATTATACAGAAATGGGAGTAAAACCGTCACCGAGACAGACAACCCTTACCACATATATTTTGGATAAGGGAAACATTATGGACAGCGGCGGCATAAAGCGTCCGGCGGTTATAGTATGCCCGGGCGGCGGATATAGCTTTACATCACCGCGTGAGGCGGAGCCTATCGCACTTAAATACTGTGCGGCGGGATTTCATGCCTTTGTGCTTGACTATTCAATCGAACCGTCCTCGTGGCCTGCGGCAACCTGTGAGCTTTCAAAGGCGGTTTCGTATGTACGAAAAATCGCCGATGAAAATAATATAGACAGCAACAAAATTTTTGTTGCCGGTTTCTCTGCGGGCGGCCATCTTGTTGCAAGTCTCGGTGTACATTGGAATCACCCCGATGTTATTAAATATTCGGGCGTAGAAGACGGTTCAAACAGACCAAACGGCATTATCCTCGGTTATCCGGTTATAACAGGCGAGGAGGGAAGAACCCATCAGGGTACAATAGATAACTTTGTTGCAGGAAGAGAAAGCGTAAAGCCCCTTGCCTGGCTTGAAAATTATGTTACGGAAAAAACACCGCAGACTTTTATATGGCACACATTTACGGATAATTGCGTGCCGGTTATAAGTTCGCTTCGCTTCGCCAACGCTCTCGAAGCACATAATGTTAAGTTTGAGATGCATATTTATCCAAATGGCGGTCACGGACTTTCAACCGGCGATAATATCACCTGTGCACCGGGCACCGGTATGCCGTGCGTTACCAACTGGATTGATATGTCGGTTCGCTGGATTAACGAATTTGAGAACTAAAAAGTTTTTTGCGGAAGCAGCGATTTCCCGCTGTTTCCGCGGAATATAAAATATATGGGGATGTAAAGGCTTCGACGGGGTCGCGGAGACTCAGGGAGCGAGCCGCAGCGGGTACTGCGTTAAAAACCCAACTTTTTAAAATTAAACGCTAACAATAATTTAGCTTACGCTGCCTAATTAACGCAGCTGCCTTCCTGCGGTTACCGCGCCCGCAGAGCAAGGTATCATCCAAGCGGTGAACGTGAGCGGGGAAAGCTTTGACCCCGCCATGAACCTATGAAGCTACCGTCATCTCAGGCTTGCTTGTGAGCCTGAGATGTTCGGGAATATCAATCACAAGCTACGCTCGTAGCGCCCTGTGGGGACGCTTCTTCGGACAGGGGTTCAATTCCCCTCATCTCCACCAAAATCAAGAAAACCGCCTAAAATAGGCGGTTTTTTCACTCATTTTATCAAATATACTATAATCGGAATATTTCTTTTTCTACAGTTTTCAATCACATATTTTGTGCCGCGGGATTTCCCGTCCCAGAATGCAAGAATTATATCCGCGTATTCAATAATCTCAATATTTCTTCTAAGCGGCGCACCGCGTCCGTAAATTTTATACTTCGGCAAAAATTCCGTAAGCTTTATTTTATGCTCCCGGGCATATTCCCGCGCAAGTGTATCAACCCCTTTAGCACCGCCGGATACTATTTCGCTTGTTTCATCCGGAATATATCTTGATAAATCAATTCTATCTATTCCCCTTGAACCTATTATTGCTATTTTCATAAATCTACTCCTTGAATGTATTTTAGACATATTATGCGTTCATAATAGCATTATAACATAAAATAGCTATAAAATAAATACATAAAATATTTATTTTGGGGTGATTTTATGGCTATAAAAAGTTTATCAATAAGAATAGATAGCGATATGCTCAATAGATTGCATTACGTCGCTGACTATGAAGGCCGTTCTGCAAACAGTCAAATCCTTATTCTTATTCGAGATGCAATCGAAAAATTTGAGAATGACCACGGGAAAATTGAGCTTAACAAGCCGCAGTCATAAGATGATGATATGTTTTAATCGTTACTCTTAAAATCGGGCTGTTTTTAGACCTCATTTTTATGCGTCGTAAATGCGTCATTTTTACTTAATATTATACTGCAATGATAAAATTAAGTCAATACTTAGTCAGAGGTGAGTCATTATGAAAGACAATTTACCACGCTATACATTAAGAATATCTAAAATTTTGTTGGATAAACTTGCGTATATTGCAGAATATGAGGGTAGAACAAAAAATAAAGAAATTGAACAGTTAATAAAGCACAGGATTTCAGAGTTTGAACGTGACCACGGGAAAATTGAGCTTAATAAGCCGCAGACATAAGATGATATATTTTAATCGCAACTCTTAAAATCGTGCTGTTTTTAGGCCTCAGATGATACTATGGTGATAATTAAACAAATACTAGCCACGGCTGAGGTTATCGAATAAAAAGATGGGCTATAGCAAAAATCATTTTGCTATAGCCCATTATCTCATTTCGATTTTATGCTTATTTTCCGCTGTCACCGTAGTTTGAAAGAACTCGTGCTGATGGGTCGTTTACGTCACAGCCTTCCCATTCTTTATTGGGCATCCAGAAGTCAACAACCATCTCGCTCTGACCGGGATAATATTTCTCAAATATCTCGCGATAGAGAAGAGATTCCTTTGTAAACGGCTGAGCATGGGTATATTTCCTGCGCTTTTCTTCAAATTCTTCGTCGGTGTAAACACCCTCGGCATATTCTTTCAGATAATCTACCATTGAGTGTCCTACTGCGTCAGAGAAAGCCGCCTTCTCGCGGAAGAGTATATCGTGCGGAAGATAATCGCCTTCAAACGCCTTACGGAGTAGGTACTTGCCCTTTCCGTAGGTGTTCATCTTCATCTTGGGGTCAATCGCCATTACATACTTAACAAAATCCAAATCGCCGAACGGAACGCGTGCTTCAAGCGAGTTTACAGAGATACAGCGGTCGGCACGCAGAACGTCATACATATATAATTCGCGGAGACGTTTTTGAGCCTCCTTTTGGAATTCCTCAGCGCTCGGGGCAAAGTCGGTATATTTATATCCGAACAATTCGTCTGAAATCTCACCCGTCAAAAGAACCCGAATATCGGTATCCTCGTGGATTGCCTTGCAGACAAGGTACATTCCCATACTTGCACGGATTGTGGTTATGTCATATGTGCCGAGAAGGGCAATGACCGTCTCTAAATTTTTGAGAACGTCATCCTTTGAAATTATAACTTCGGTGTGGTCGCTTTTTATATAATCCGCAACCTCTTTAGCGTATTTTAAATCGATTGCATCCTCACTCATACCTATGGCAAACGTCTTTATCGGCTTATCTGAAAGCTTAGCGGCTATAGAACACACAAGTGAGGAGTCAAGGCCGCCGCTCAGCAGGAAGCCGACCTTTGCATCAGACACAAGACGTTTTTTAACACCGCTGACCAGCTTATCGTGGATATTCTTGCAAACCGCTTCGATGTCATCATGTAAATACTCGTCTACCTCTTCGATTCGGCAATAGCACACGAACTCGCCGTCTTTATAATAATGCCCGGGAGGAAACGGCATAATCTTATCACAAATACCGACCAGGTTTTTAGCTTCGCTTGCAAAAACGATAACATCCTTCTTATCATATCCATAGAAGAGCGGCCGAATACCAATCGGATCCCTTGCCGCAATATAGCTGTTTGTCCCCGCGTCATATATTATGCAGGCAAACTCAGCATCGAGCTTTTTAAACATATCTGTACCGTATTCCTTATAAAGCGGAAGGAGAATTTCACAGTCCGAATCGCTCTTGAAGGTATAACCCTTAGCCTCAAGCTCTTTTTTGAACTTGTCAAAGCCATAAATCTCGCCGTTACACACAACATAGCTTCCATCCATCGAAAATGGCTGCATACCCTCGTCGGTAAGACCCATAATTGCCAGTCGGTGAAAGCCGAGAAGACCGTTTCCGGTATCAACAATCCTGCTGTCGTCGGGACCTCTTGATATGGTACGGTCAAAACCTATTTTAAACTCTTTTATGGAGGCGCCGCCTCCGCAATAACCCATAATAGAACACATAATAATATCCTCCGAATAAATTAAATAAATTTTTCAGCATCCATATAGGGCAAGTGCTGTGCTTGCGGTGCCACCTATATTTACTTAATTTCCAAGCCTCTGACAAGGCTCTGCCGTCTTACGCGCGGCACATTACGTCGCACCTACTAAAACGCCCAAACGGTGTTCTGACAAAGCGAACGCTTTGCCGGAACACCTTATGGGTATTGTTTCGGATTGCAGCTCGAAAAGTGTTATTCATACGGGGCGTGCTGCGCGAATCTCACCGCCTCGCGCTCTCTGTATGCCGTTTCCCGTATTACTTGTCTTTTCTCAAACGCTTTTTATTCTGTGGTTTATTCTACGTCCTGAAGAGCGTCAAAACCTTCTTCACCTGTACGAACCTTAACTACGTTCTCTACATCATATACGAAAATCTTACCGTCGCCGATATGACCTGTGTAAAGAACCTTCTTAGCAGTCTCGATAACGCTTCTTACCGGAACCTTGCTTACAACGATGTCAACCTGAACCTTAGGAAGGAGGTT
Organism: uncultured Eubacteriales bacterium; assembly: GCA_905201285.1. Taxonomy (GTDB): domain Bacteria; phylum Bacillota; class Clostridia; order Monoglobales; family Monoglobaceae; genus UMGS1820. Next base: position 40,421 of record CAJKNM010000002.1, read on the forward strand.
TGTCTCAACCGGAACACCTCTGTAATACTCAGGCTTACCCTTCTGGATACCACAGCCCATAACGTGAGATACTGTCATACCTGTAATACCAATCTGCATCATTGCATTCTTAAGTGATTCAAACTTCGCTTCCTTGCAGACTATTTCAACCTTAGTGAACTTGTCTGTGCCTTCTTTTGTTTCCACCGGCTTGGTTGCAACATTTTCAACCTTGACAGCCTTAGAAACAGGAACATCACCCATTGTCTCGCCGTAATAATCAGCCGCTGTCGTGTCAGGTTCCATTGCAAAGCCCGCATGTGCGGTAAGCAAGCCGTGTTCAGAAACGTCAAGACCTGTGATTTCGTCTTCAGCACTTGCACGTAAGCCGATAGTGTGCTTCAAAATCTGGAATACTATTGTAATAACTATGCCGACATAGAGGATTACCGAGCAAACACCGAGCAGCTGAACACCTAAGAACTTGAAGCCGCCGCCATAGAACAGCCCCTGCATAACAGGAAGAGTTCCGTCTGCTTCAGCTACACCGCCCGTTGAGAAGAAGCCGAGCAGGATGGTTCCAAGTGCACCGCATACGCCGTGAACAGAGATTGCACCAACCGGGTCATCGATTTTAGCAACTTTATCGAAGAACTCAACAGCCAAAACCATAACTATACCAAAGATAAGACCCATGATTGCCGCACCGACCGGACTGACCGTATCACAGCCTGCTGTGATACCTACAAGACCTGCAAGAGCAGCGTTATATGTCATCGAAACATCCGGCTTTCCGTAACGAACCCATGTGAAGATAAGTGTGGCTACACAAGCGCAGGCTGCTGCGAGGTTTGTGTTGAAGAATACAAGACCCGCACGTGTTACCTGTGAGTCAGAATCCATACCTACGGTAGATGCACCGTTGAAACCAAACCAGCAGAACCAAAGAATGAATACACCGAGAGCCGCCGCTGTCATATTGTGTCCGAGTATAGCTCTGGGTTTTCCGTCCTTTCCGTACTTTCCGATACGCGGGCCGAGGATTGCCGCACCTATGCAGGCACATACGCCGCCGACCATATGTACTGTTGTGGAACCTGCGAAGTCATGGAAACCTAATTCCGAAAGCCAGCCGCCGCCCCAAATCCAGTGACCCGATATTGGGTAGATGAGCAATGAAATTGCCGCTGAATAGATACAATATGCAGAAAACTTTGTACGCTCTGCCATTGAACCCGAAACGATTGTTGCGGATGTTGCACAGAACACCGTCTGGAATATTGCATATGCCCAAAGCGGAACACCATCCGGAAGGACTGAGCTATAGTCCTTCATAATCATCGGGTCAAACCATCCGAATAACGCCGTACCTGTTCCAAACATTACGCCGAAGCCAACCAACCAGAAGCACGGCGTACCTATACAGAAATCCATAAGGTTTTTCATTAAAATGTTACCTGTATTCTTTGCCCTTGTAAAGCCTGCTTCGCAAAGCGAGAAGCCTGCCTGCATAAAGAATACTAACGCTGCCCCCAACAGCACCCATATTGTGTTAACCGAACTGAATTCCATATTAATCCCTCCAATATTTTAATATTTAATAAAAATTTTAATCTTTTTACGGTTTAAACGAGTTTATGTATTTTACTTATCTGACGCCGAACAACAATTCACCGTAGGTCGGGAAAGGCCAATACTTCTCGGCCGTAAGAGTTTCGGCTTCATCAGCAACCGCTCTCAAAGCGCCCATCTTAGGCAGAATTTCGTCTCTGTCGGCATTAGCTATTTCTGTTACATCATCAACAGTCTTAAGCTTAACAAGTGCGTGTTCCAAATCCTCTGTTGCGGATGCAATGCTGTCGGTCAGGCAGGAGAGCTTCTTAATAAGCTCTTTTTCGTATTCACAGCTGAGGCCCTCAACAGCGGCGGTCTTAGCCGCAACGGATTTCGCGAGGTCAGCGGTATACTCTTCGACAGCCGGAAGAATTTCTTTCTTAGCCATATCAACCATTGTAAGACCTTCGATGTTGATAACCTTACTGTAGTTATCGAGCATTATCTCACAGCGCGCCTCGATTTCGGCTTTGGTGTAAATCTTGTGAGATGTAAGCATATCGACGTTCTTCTTATCAAGAAGCTTCGGCATACAATCCGGAGTTGTTCTCAAGTTCAAAAGGCCTCTCTTTTCGGTTGCTTCCTTAATCCACGCGTCATCATAACCGTTACCGTTGAAGATAATCTTCTTGTGATCCTTGATTGTGTTCTTAATCATATCATGAAGAGCCGTATCAAAGTCGTCTACGCCCTCGAGTCTGTCGGCATAAACCTTAAGGCTTTCAGCAACAGCCGAGTTTAACATAATGTTTGCGCAAGCGATGCTGTTTGAAGAACCGAGCATACGGAACTCAAACTTGTTACCCGTGAAAGCGAAAGGCGAAGTACGGTTACGGTCTGTGTTGTCCTTCTGGAACTTAGGAAGAACGTTTACTCCGAGCTTCATTTTTGCTTTTTCTGCTGCACTGTACGGCTTATCATTTTCGATTGCGTCTAAGATTTCTGTCAGTTCATCACCTAAGAAAATTGAGATAACAGCCGGCGGAGCTTCGTTTGCACCGAGTCTGTGGTCGTTGCCTGCTGTTGCAACGGAAAGTCTGAGTAAATCCTGATAATCGTCCACCGCTTTGATGACTGCACAGAGGAAGAGTAAAAACTGTGCGTTTTCATAAGGTGTTTCGCCCGGTGTCAGAAGATTTACTCCGGTGTCGGTTGAAATTGACCAGTTGTTGTGCTTACCGCTTCCGTTTACACCCGCGAAAGGCTTCTCGTGGAGCAGGCATACAAGGCCGTGTCTTGCGGCAACCTTCTGCATAATTTCCATTGTGAGCTGGTTGTGGTCTGTCGCAATATTGGTCGTGCTGTAAATAGGTGCAAGCTCATGCTGTGCCGGCGCAACCTCGTTGTGCTCTGTCTTTGCAAGAATTCCGAGTTTCCAAAGTTCCTCGTTTAAATCCTGCATATATTCTTCAACTCTGGGCTTGATTGTACCAAAGTAATGATCATCAAGTTCCTGACCTTTAGGAGGCATCGCACCGAAAAGGGTACGACCGGTATATATCAAATCTTTTCTCTGGTCAAAATACTTCTTGTCTACGAGGAAGTATTCCTGTTCGGGTCCTACAGAGGTTTTAACGCAATGAACATCTGTATTTCCGAAGAGTTTAAGAATTCTGAGAGCCTGTTTGTTGAGTGCTTCCATCGAACGGAGCAGAGGAGTCTTTTTATCAAGAGCCTCACCGCTGTATGAACAAAATGCTGTCGGAATACAAAGAGTCTTTCCCTTGATGAATGCATATGATGTCGGATCCCACGCCGTATAGCCTCTTGCTTCAAACGTTGCGCGGAGACCGCCCGACGGGAACGATGATGCATCCGGCTCGCCCTTAATCAGCTCCTTGCCTGAGAATTCCATCAATACACGTCCGTCCGGAGCCGGGTCAATGAAGCTGTCGTGTTTCTCTGCAGTCACGCCTGTCATCGGCTGGAACCAATGCGTATAATGTGTTGCGCCATGCTCAACCGCCCATTCTTTCATTGCGCTCGCAACCGCGTCCGCAACAGCGGGGTCAAGCTTCGCACCCTCGTCAATCGTCTTTTTAAGAGATGAGTAAACCTTTGCTGAAAGCTTTGCTTTCATTACTCTGTCATCAAATACTAAACTGCCGAAATAATCCGAAACTGTTTTCATAATAATTATCCTCCTTAGGTAAATTATTGATTTTATTATTAACGGTTCTATTCAATTTTGCTTTACATAAATGTAAAACAAAAAAGGCAAAGATGTCTAAAAGGGTAGTACCCTTCAAGACATCTTTGCCTTTACAACCGCTATTATACTACTTATTTTTTGTTTTGTCAACCCCTTTTTTAAAATTTTTTAGCTGAATTTTAATTTACTGATATTTCCCGACTGTTTTAGGTGAAATTCGGCTTTTATATTTGACTTTTTATCGAGTATATAATATAATTAAAAGAAAAGGATCTGATACAGTGAAAGAAAAAATATATACGATTCCGCTGACCGAAGCGTTTGAAAAGGATTGTGAATGTGCTTTCTGTGAAATTGAACGAAAGCTGGACAAAGAGATACTTGACTATGTTCTCGGCCCGTCTTATATGGAAGAGGACATAAGAGAAGAGACAAACAAACACGGCTTCTGTAAGTATCACTACGATAAGATGTTCCACGCTCAAAACCGTCTTGGCGTTGCGCTTATGGTCAGCACTCACCTAAAAAAGATTAAAAATGACATCGAATCGGTTCTCGCCGATGAACAAGCGGTCGGGAAACGAAAGCTTTTTCAAAAATCGGCGCAGACCTCGCCCATCGCCAAATACACCGAGGTTCTGTCAGAGGATTGTTATGCGTGCAGCCGTGCAAAAAAGCGTATGGACGGATACATTGACACCTTCTTTTATTTATGGAAACGAGAACCCGACTTCCGAAGCAAGGTCAAAGAGAGCAAGGGATTCTGTCTGAACCATTTTTCGCGTTTGATTTCAGAGGGTCGTGAGAAACTGAACGATTCTTCATTTAATGACCTTCTTAGCACGCTTATCCCCATTGAGCGCGAAAACCTCGCACGTATCTCCGATGAGCTTGACTGGTTTATACAAAAATTCGATTACAGATTTCAAAATGAACCGTGGAAGAATTCCAAGGATTCGCTTGAACGGGCAATACTTAAAATTTCATCGGCTTGGCTTGAGTAAAAATGACCCCTGTCTTATGCAAAAGTTTGCATAAAACAGGGGTCGAATATTATTCCCGGTTCTGGCGCTTGCCGCGGTTACGGTTTCGTGGCCTTCTGTTTCGGCGGTCACGCTTTTCATGGCGGCCGCTCTGATTTTTCTCGTTCGGTCCGTCCGAAATTTCCTGTCTGATGGGTTCCGTTTCGGCTTCTTCCGAAACAAAATCCGCTATCTGCTCATCGTCCTCCGGCTCGGCCGTCTTTGGCTTTGAATGAAGCGGTTTGAACTCACCAAGTTTATAGCTTCCGAAGCGGAAGCCGTCACCGTCTTCAAACTTAACCTTAATCTCGCCTTTTAATGTGGCGATGTCGGTAACCACGCCCCTTCCGTCAGGGGTGCTGACCACAGCGCCTTTATAAGGCAATTTTTTCAGCATATCATCATAGGCGTTTTGTTCGTATTGAAGGCAGCACATCAGCCTTCCGCAGACACCCGAAATTTTTGTCGGATTAAGCGACAGGCCTTGTTCCTTCGCCATCTTAATCGAAACAGGACGAAAATCGTCAAGGAAGGTGCTACAGCAAAGATTTCTGCCGCAGATTCCGTAGCTTCCGATTTGACGCGCCTCATCACGCACACCGATTTGACGAAGTTCTATTCGGGTATGGAATATGCTTGCGAGTGATTTAACAAGTTCGCGGAAGTCAACCCTTCCGTCCGCTGTGAAATAAAATAGAATTTTGCTTCTGTCAAACGTATATTCAACATCGACAAGCTTCATATCTATTTTGTGCTCACGGATTTTTTCGGCGGCAATTATATATGCGTCCTTTTCCTTTTCTTTGTTTTCATCAAGCTGTCTGAAGTCATCTTCCGTTGCCTTTCGGATAATCGGCTTGAGCGGGGCCACAATCTCGTCTTCACCGACCTCTTTATTTGCTATTACCACATGACCGAGTTCGATACCGCGTGCCGTCTCAACTAGAACCTTTGTTCCGACATCAAACTCTTCGCCGTTCGGGTCAAAGTAATATATCTTTCCTGCGCTGTTAAAGCGCACTCCTATAATTTCTACCATGGATTTCCTCCCAGTATTCCATTGCCATACAAGAGACGGCAACAGAGTAGTTTGCGTTTCTGCTTATCGCCAGCGAATATTTTGTTATAATATCACAGAATCTAAAACACGCTTCAGCAGTAACAAGCGAACATATTCGTTTAAGTTCTTCGGCCTTGTCGGCATTTGTTATGTCATAACCTCCACACAGCTTAAGATGCATAATATCCTCTGACCAGCTTATCATTATATCGATAACGGTCGAAATATCCGAATTGTTCTGTTTCAGGAACTTTATAAAGTCATAGAGCGGTCTCGCACCGCTTCCACAAATGTTGATTAAGTGACCAATCACTGCTTCGCGCAGGGCAATCGCGTCCTCATCCGCCGAAAAATTTATCGCTTTTCCTATGCTTCCGCCACTCATAGCGGAGATAACCTCAGCGTGGGCGGGGTCGGCAAGGCCCTTTTCTATAAGATAACCTTCAACCGTTTTACGCGGTAGAGGGTGAATTCTTATCATTGCCGCACGGGAGCGTATTGTCTGAAGAAGGGCGTTTGCGTTTGCCGCTATCAGTACTACCGTACAATATTCGGGCGGTTCTTCAAATATTTTCAGAAGGCTGTTTTGAGCCGGTTCCTGCATTGTGTCGGAATTCGGAATGATATAGACCTTCCTGTCCGAGTGGTAAGGCTTGATATAAATATCCGCCTTCATTGCACGAACGGTGTCAATCAAAACATTCTTCTGTTTCTTAGACGGGTCATAAAGCTCATTTGTTACAACAATTATGTCGGGATTATTTTCCGCGGAAAATCCGCCCGAAAGCTCCTCAGCGAAAGCCTTGGCGAGCGAAAGCCTTCCTATGCCCTCTGCGCCCTCGAATATATAGGCATGGCCTATATGTCCGCTTGAAATTATGCCGCGGAGCAGCTTCTTAACCCCTTCGTGACCCGTTATCTCACTCATTTTCATAATCAGAACTTTATACCTTTTCTTATATACTCAACAAGGTCGTCAATCTTGACTCTCTCCTGTTCCATTGTGTCGCGGTGACGGATTGTTACACTTCCGTCCTCCTCGGAATCAAAATCATATGTGATGCAGAACGGTGTTCCGATTTCATCCTGTCTGCGATAACGCTTACCTATGCTTCCTGCTTCGTCATATTCGCACATAAATTCTGAAGAAAGCATTGTATAAACCTCACGTGCCTTATCCGAAAGCTTCTTTGACAGAGGGAGGATTGCCGCTTTAATCGGCGCAAGAGCCGGATGGAGGTGCATAACCGTACGCACATCATTCTTTTCGGGGTCAACAACCTCTTCGTCATACGCTTCAACCAAAAAGGCGAGAGCAACACGATCGGCGCCGAGTGACGGCTCTATACAATACGGAATATACTTTTCGCCGGTTTCGGGGTCATTATATTCCATCTTCTCGCCGCTGAACTGACTGTGCTGTTTCAAGTCGAAATCGGTTCTGTCAGCTATTCCCCAAAGCTCGCCCCAGCCGAACGGGAACATAAATTCAATATCCGTTGTCGCGTTGCTGTAATGCGAAAGTTCCTCCTTCTCGTGGTCACGAAGCTTGATATTCTCCTCTGAAATTCCGAGAGAAAGGAGGAAATTCTTGCAATAGTCCTTCCAATAGCCAAACCATTCAAGGTCTGTTCCCGGCTTGCAGAAAAATTCAAGCTCCATCTGTTCAAACTCACGGGTTCTGAAGGTGAAGTTACCCGGTGTTATTTCATTTCTGAAAGATTTTCCCACCTGGCCGATTCCGAAAGGAATCTTCTTCCTTGAAGTACGCTGTACGCTCTTGAAGTTTACAAAGATACCCTGAGCGGTTTCGGGGCGGAGGTATATTTCGTTCTTACTGTCCTCTGTTACACCCTGGAAGGTCTTGAACATAAGATTAAACTTTCGGATGTCGGTGAAGTTGTGCTTTCCGCACTCAGGGCAGCAGATATTGTTATCCTCTATATACTTCATCATCTTTTCATCTGACCAGCCGTCAGCCGAAACGCCCGCCGCGTCTTCGATAAGCTTGTCCGCACGGAAACGCGCCTTACACTCCTTACAATCCATAAGAGGGTCTGAAAATCCGCCGACGTGACCCGACGCAACCCATGTTTTCGGGTTCATCAGAATCGCCGCGTCAAGGCCAACGTTATAGGGACTTTCCTGAATGAACTTCTTCCACCATGCGCGTTTAACGTTATTTTTAAATTCAACGCCCAACGGGCCGTAATCCCACGTATTCGCAAGGCCGCCGTATATTTCCGAGCCGGGGTATATAAAACCTCTGCCCTTACACAATGCCACTATTTTCTCCATTGTTTTTTCTGTATTTTGCATATTTATCAACCTTTCTCGAGCATATCAGCCGAATATTCTGTTAGCATATTTTCTATTATAATATATCCTTGATGTAAATTCAAGCATTATATTAAAATTTCACAGTTTAATTATTTATAAGCTGTGATATACGGTAGATGAACAGAGCAACCTCAACACGCGTTGCATAGCCCTTAGGCTTGATTGTTCCGTCTCCGTATCCGCCCATCAGCTTTTTATCGACACACGCCGCCATTGCTTCGCGGGCATAGAAATATATATCATCCGAATCGGTGAAGTTATTGAGCACCGCGGTATTCGGGATTGTTGTCAGAAGCTTTTCACGGGTCAGAACGCGGTACGCAAGCGTCGCCATATCCTCGCGGCGGATTGTTGCGTCGGGGTCAAAGCAGTTATCGCCAACTCCCGAGGCTATCCCCAGAGCCTTTGCCATTCCGATTTCGTTATAGTAATACTTTCCCGGGTAGACATCGTCAAAGTTATCGGTAAACGCCGCTGTCTTTCCCAGAACTCTCAGAAGCAGAACTGTGTTGTCTGCTCTGGTAATGAGCGAGTCGGGATCGAATTCGGTTTCGCTTCTGCCTTTGATGATTCCGCGTGAGGCGAGGTCGTTTACCGCGTCCATCGCCCACCAATAGTCATTCATATCCTTAAACTTATTAACATATTTATCTGCCGGTGTCAAAGAAGTATTATCGTTTGATGATAAGCTTCCGTCCTCCGTCGGGGCGGTGACGTTGTCACCGCTGTTATCGGAGGTCTGATTATTTGCACCTGCGCTGTCGCTGTTTGCACGAACAGCCCCCTGCGGAGCGTTTGCCGCTTCGCTGTTCATCTCTTGCATTAGGGCATATATCGAGTGATTCTTTAAAAATGTATTATAGGTAAAGCAACAATATCCGCCGATTTCGGGGTTATTCCTTCCATCGAGTATATGCGTGCGAAGCTCGTTTGTTCCGCTTTCGCCCGTCCATGCCGGGATTGAGCTTGACGTTGTTCGATATGCCGCCTCGCCTATATAAAGCTTAACGCCCGTGCCCCTTACCACGTCTGACCACCAGTTACAAAGTGTGGTATAATCGGCAATTTCATAGCCTATATTCCAATAAATCTGTGGCATTATATAGTCGACCCAGCCTTCCTTTACCCATTTACGCGAGTCGGCATATATCGCGGTGTATGAGCCGCCGCCGCGGGTATCGCTTCCTTCGGCCATATCGCTTTTGTTTGCCCAGATTCCTCTCGGACTTATTCCGAACTGAATTTCGGGCTTGATACTGTGGAGCTTTTCGTTCATTGTTTCAACAAGCCTATCAACATTGGCACGTCTCCAGTCGGCCTTGTTCGGATACTCATCCTTATGGAACGAATATGTGGTATCATCGTTGAAGTCGCTTGACGGATAGAAATAATCATCCATATGTATTCCGTCTACATCATAGTTTTCGGCAATCTCAGCCGCACCCCTCACTATGAGGTCAATCGAACCGCTGTCACCCGGATTATAGTACATCTTTCCGTCACTGTCGGTCATAACAAGGCCGGGATTTAAAACCGCCGGATTGCTCTTTGCGAGGTACTGATTATCGGCAGGGTTATTCGTTATTCTGTATGGATTAATCCATGCGTGAAGCTGCATTCCGCGGTTATGAGCCTCGGTCACCGCAAATTCAAGCGGGTCAAAATCGTCATCGGGGGCGAGACCCTGAGTTCCCGTGAGGTACTTTGACCACGGAAATATTGACGATTTATAAAATGCATCGCCGCAGGGTCTAACCTGAAAGAACACAGCATTAAAGCCCATATCCTTACAATTATCAAGTACCTGTGTGAGCTGGCTTTTTAACACGTTTGAGTCGGTGGTCTGAGTGCTCGGGTAGTCGATGTTTGCGACGGTCGAAACCCATATGCCGCGGAGCTCGGTATTATCGGCCGCTCTGACCTCTATCTCTGACGGTGCGTAAAACACCGCCGCCTCTATTGCCGCACAGAGAACGAGAATTAACATTCTCAGCGCAAAAGTTCTGTTTTTCTTCATAAAGTATAATCATTCCTTTCCCGGATTGTAAATAATAAGGACAATCCCCTTTGTACAGTTTATGAATTCATATTTTGTTTTAATACATCTGTCACAAAACATAGATATTTTAATTATAACACACTTTTACGAAAATTTCAAATTAAAAACCTGTTACATAAAATCATTTAATAAAATTCTGTAACTCGGCCCATTTTCGGCCATAAAAAATTAATTTTTCGTTGACATTCTATGACACTCCAATCCGAGGTATTATATTCGTGTACAGAGGAGGTGCACACAATCTTATAAGAACCTCGGTGCAAAATAAATTTGCTTTTTAAAAAGCGGAGAGGAGTTTTAAATGTTTAACTTTAACACAACCAAACGCCGCAGCGAAGCGGATATGCTTCCGACAGACGGCGAAATGTCAAACGGCGGTTTGAAAAATATGAATCAGGCCGCAAACGCTCAGGGAGGGCAGGAACCTTATTCAATGGCAGATCCCACAGGGGGGGCAAACGGTATTCCGAATGCCGATATCAACGCAAGAATCGAAGAGCTTAATGCACAGTGCCGTGAATTTATGCAGAAAAACCCGGATTTCGATATGAAAACGGAATTGCAGAATCCCAAGTTTGTCGAGTATGTATTCAAAAACGGAATATCGGTTGAAGATGCATACATTCTTGTTCACCTTGATGAGATTATCAAAAATGCCGTTTCAAGCTCGATGAACCGTGCGGCGGTTCGCAGGAACAGAATTTTTGAGAACGGAACGGGCAAGAACAGCCCTGCCGTTGTCAAGAAAAACCCCAAGGATATGTCGGACAAGGAAATCGATGCAATAATCGAAAGAGTCCGCAACGGTGAAAAAATCAGTTTTTAGCCTACCGGTGTTCTCAACCGGCTTATACGAATTAACAACTACTAATATAAAATAAGAAAGGATTTTTAATATGAGCATAGATTACAATACTCAGACCACAACAACAAACAACACAGGGAACAACTTAACACCCGAGATGAAAACCTATTATGACAGAGAGCTTATTCATTTTGCTTCACCGAAGCTGGTTCATGCTCAGTTCGGACAGAAAAAGCCTATCCCGGCGGGAAACGGAAAGTCTATCGAATTCAGAAAGTTCAGTCCGCTTGAAAAGGCGCTTGTTCCGCTCAGCGAGGGCGTAACACCGAAGGGAAACGCACTTAACGTGACAACCGTTGAATCCACGGTTGAACAGTACGGCGACTATATCACTCTTTCGGATATGCTGACCTTATCTTCAATCGATTCGGTTATATCCGAAACCCAGGCTGTTCTCGGCGATCAGGCAGGACGTACACTCGATACCGTTATCCGCGAGAAAATCAATGCGGGTACCAATGTTCAGTACGGTAACGGCAAGGCGGACAGAAATGTGCTTGTCGGAGGTCAGGCCAAGTATGAAGATAACGACTATCTTTCGGTTGCAGCAGTAAAAAGAGCCGTAGCAACACTCAAACGCAACAATGCAAGCCCATTCAAGGACGGCTGTTTCGTAGCAATCATTCATCCGGATGTTGCGAACGACCTTACCAACGACCCCGAATGGAAGGCAGTAAAGCAGAATGTTGACCCTGACGACTGGTACAAAGGAGCTATCGGTAAGATTCACGGCGTTGTATTCTTTGAATCCACCGAAGCAAAAATATTCCGTGCCAAGGATTTAAGAAACGCAGCTACTCTTGCCAAGGGCGATGCAAAATCACTCTCTATCGCCTCAGTCGGTACGGACGGCACTATTACTCTTAAAGAAGATCTTGAGGCGGCGGATGCAACAGCTCTTGTCGGCAGAAACATTCAGATTAAAGGCTTTGACTATTCAATCAAATCAGCAACAAAAGGTGCAGCCGGCTCGGCTAAGATAACCGTAAACGAGACCCTTGACAAGAGCATTGTTGCTGACGACATCATTTATCCTGCCGGCGCCGGCAAGGACGGCAGAGATATTTATTCGACTCTGTTTATCGGTCAGAACGCGTACGGTGTAACAAATATTACCGGCGGCGGCCTTGAGACTATTCTCAAGCAGAAGGGAAGCGCCGGCACAGGCGATCCGCTCGACCAGAGAAGCACTGTGGGTTGGAAGGCAACTCAGACCGCTGAGATTCTTTCGCCCGAATTTATGGTTCGTGTTGAGACAACCTGCAGCTATTAATTTATAGCTGTTAATCATATCAGACGGCGGATTCTCCGCCGTCTGAGACAAAACGAAACGAAAGGAGATTTTTATTATGACTAAAGCAACAGCAAAGCAAAATACCGCCGCTTTGGAAAAGTTTTATGAAGAACCGGTACCGGTTATGCTGATTAAGGACAACGCAAAGTATAAAGATGACGTTACCGTCACGGTAAACGGCATAAACTATCAGATACAGAGAGGAGTTCAGGTTTCGGTTCCGCGCAAGGTCGCACTTGTGCTTGAACGCAGCCATCTGCAGGAGCTCGATGCTCAGGCATATATGGACAGCCTGAAAGGATAATTATGGAGGTTATGAGGGCTATTGAAAGAGCCGATGCCCTCTGTCCGAATCATTATACCATTGAAGAAAAGCTTATGTGGTGCGATGAGGTTACGGCAGAGATTCGGCGAAGTGTTATCAAGGTGTACGATATGATTGAAACCGAAATTGATAATCACGGAGAGCTTATCTTACCTGATGATATTCCGTTTGAAAGAATCGAGATGGTTTATGTCGGAAATCAAAGAATGGACAAGCAGGATTTTCGCTCGTTTATTAACGGAATGGATAGCGGAGTTTCGTATTCTCAGCCTAAAAAACTTAAGGTAGTATATCTTAAAATGCCTGAAAAAATACGCTATCCCGACATTCGCGGTGAGTTCAACACGGGCGGTGACACAATCGAAATTGAGCTTGCGCCATTCCGCGAGGGAGATAAAATTGAAATTGCGGCGCTTGACGACCTCAAGGATGAACCCAATTGGGACGGTGCAGAATCTGCATATGTTACGGAGGTACAGCTTGATAAAATTATTTTGGATTCCGACGCGGCCTCGCCGCAGACCGCGGCGAAGCTTGCAATCCGCAGGGTAATTGACGATTTGACGGAAATCGATGAAGCACCCTATGACGGAATGTATATAGAATACATATTGGCAAAGATGGCACTGTATCAGCATGATTATGTGGGTTATAACGCTCATATGACACAGTATAACTGCCTTTTTGAAAATATGCGGCGAGAATACAAAACACGCAGTCCGCTGACGACACTGGCGTGCTTCAGGAACTTCAGTATTGTCTGACGGACAGCAGGGAGGGTTGAGAAATGATTTTACCTAAATTAGATGTAAAAGAGAACAACAGAGTTCAGATTAAGGTCTTTGGCGGGCTCGACAGACGTGATAAAATTTCTGATATGTCGCTCACGGATATGACAAATATGTCATCTTCCGCGATGCCGGCACTGACGCCCAGAGAGGGCAGACGCAAGATTGCGGATGTTCCGAACGCCTCTGAAATATGTGCACCGGAATACAGTGACGGCGACTTGAACTCGTTCACCGGCGTAATAGGCACAAAATTCTATTACAAGGGAACGCAAATTGGCGGAACTCTTTCCGCCTCAGAGAAATCTATTGCGGATTTCAACGGAAAAATCTGTATTTTCCCGGACAAGAAGTACTATGACTATATTCCGGATTCCAAAACGGGAAATGTGGCAACAGAACTGAAGTCAATGGAAAAATCGGCTAAATTTAACAATGCTGAATTTCACTCATCATACGATGAGGTCAGCGGAAGCTATTCCGCATATATCAGCGGTGCAGGAAGCTTTGACCTATCGTTTACACCCGGGGACAGCGTGGTTATCGAGGGGTGTACAACTGTGCACAACAACACAAAGCGTCTGCAAAGCAGAAAGGATACAGCGGCGGCGGATGACATTGTAAGTGCGGTCGTTGACAAGGTGGCAAGCAACAGACTTGACCTCCTGCTTTATAACAAAAACGGGGGAAAAGCGTTGTTTAAAGATACAACCGAGAACGGATATATTACTGTCAAGTCAGCGGTACCCGATATGAACCATATTTGTGTTCATAACAATCGTCTGTGGGGAACCGCTGTCTCAGGCGAATATATATACGCCTCAAAGCTCGGCGACTGTACAAACTTTAACTCCTTCCAGGGACTCAATGACGACAGCTGGTACAGCTATATAGCGACCGGCGGCGGATTTACGGGAATCTGCAGCTATCGCACCGCGGTAGTGGCGTTTAAACGCGGGTATATTCATCATATTTACGGCGATGCGCCGGTTAATTTCTCAATTCCCAAACAAACCTTCGGCGGGTGTATTGACGGCAAAAGCATTTGTGAAATAGGCGGGGTGTTGTATTATCTGGCACAGGATGGATTTCGCGCTTACAGCGGCGGCGAGCCGTATGATATTTCGCCGCAGCTCAAATTCAATTATTCCTCCTGCGCGGCGGGAACCGACGGAAAACATTATTATGCTGCCGCCAAACGCGATAACGGCACCTGCGATGTGCTGGTTTACACTCCCGAGTCTGATGTATGGGTGCGTGAAGACGATACACCGTTTTCGGGGTTCTGTACATTTAACGGAAGCGTGTATGGTATTGCTGACGGAAAGATGTGGAAGATGAACGGCGGGACAGAGCCCTTTGAGTGGTGCTTTGTATCAAAGAGGTTTACCTATGATTCGATTGATTATAAGGGCGTTTCATGCTTATGGATCAGGATGGATTTAAAGAGTGATGCGAAGATTGAGGTCTCGGTTTCGGCGGACGGCGGAGATTTTATTCCCTGCGGTTCCGTCCGCGGCGGCCGGGGATTCTCGGTCTATCGCATCCCCGTCAGATTCCGCAAGTGCGACAGCTTCCGCATAATGCTGTCAGGCTCGGGCGGCGCGGTTATACACGATATTGAAATCACAAGTCAAAACGGAGGGAGAATTTATGGATAACATTAAAAACAAAAAAGAAAAACAACAGAATTCCGTGCCCGACGGGCAGGTCGGAATAAGAACGACACTGAACAAGATGGGGTTCTCGGATGACAAAATAGGCTATAACGAAAAGACGGGAACGGTCACCCTTGACGGGAAAGATTTTATGAAGCCTTCTTATATGGACGAGGCGGCAGGCAGGTCATATGCACCGAAGTCCGAGATTCAGCGAAGCATGGTTGACTTCTATAAGAACTCATCTGACCCGGTTGTAAGGGTCAGCGATGCCTACGCCGCAAGGGCGGGTGATTTAGGCTTATCGGCGGATTCACTCAGCTATGGCAACGGAACCGTTATGATTGGCGGAGTTCCGCTTAACACTCTATATATAGATGATTATGGGAAGGCATGGGCACGGCAGAGCGATGTGGATAAACTGACATCGGGCCTTGCTGAGCGGACAGGCGTAAAATCGCCGAATTCGGTGCTGGAATTGTACAAAAATCGGTATATGTCGGATATATGGAATAAGCTTAATGATATTGCAAACCGAAAGGACTTTTCATACAATCCCGACGATGACCCCGTATATGCGGCGTATAAACAGAAGTATCTGACCGAGGGCGACCGGGCAAGCAAGAATGCTATGGCAAATTATTCGGCGCTTACCGGCGGTTATACCAATTCGGCTGCGGTCACCGCCGGAGCACAGGCAAATCAGTATTACGCCAAGAAGCTTTCGGATGTGATTCCGCAGCTTGCATCGGATGCTTATGACCGCTATAGTGACAAATATCAGACTGATTTAAACCTTGTTGCTCAGATGCTTGACGCTTATGACAGTGCGTATCAGAAGGCATCCGCAGCAAATAATCAGACAAGGAAGAATGTTAATGCATCGAGTTCATCGGTTGTTCAGCGCGATAAAGATGCGTTTGACAGGGAACAAACCGCAAACAAGTCTGATTGGGAAAATTTATTCAACAAGCAGAAGTATGACAGCGGACAGCGCGACAGCTTTTGGAATGAAATATTTAACACACAAAAGCGTTCCGAAAATAATCTTGAGAACAATGCTCGTGTTTTGAACAACGAACAGCAAAAGATTTATCTTGAATATTACAGAAGCCTTCTTGACGCAGAGCTTGAGGAAAGCCAGGCAAACGCCGTCAAGAACAGGTCAAATGCGGAAAAATCGATAGCCGAAGCGAGAGCAAGATACGGATACGGGTACTGAGTGTGGCAAAGCATAAAACGTCTTATTAAAAATCGAGGGTGAAAATCCTCGATTTTTTGTTTTCAAAACATCAATCACAAAATGTGCACAGAACATAAAACATCTGTTGTAAATCTATACAATAATCAAAAATTTGAATTATTTTTGGGTTGCATTTTTCGGCAGAATGTGCTATCATAAAATACTGTGTGAGAAAATTAATCCGGGCTGCTGCTGGGACACCTTTTGCGGCAGTGCGAATTTGAGGTGAATTATTAGATGTCAAAAATAAAAAAGCAGCATATGTCTGTCAACTGGCATGAAATTATCGTGTCGGACGATAGCATCCCCGCTGTTGAAGCAACCCTTAAAGAGAAGGCAACGCTTGTCGGAAGGCTTGGTATAATGATGCTTTCTGTCGGCACCGGAGCATGGCGCGTCAGGAATTCGATGAACAGCATAGCCAGAAGCCTTGGCCTTTCGTGTTCAGCGGACATTGGCTTGCTTTCCATCACTTGGACGTGCGTTGAAGGAGACGATACATATACTCAATCCTTTTCGCTTCCGACCTCTGGCGTCAATACGGATAAGTTAATGGAGCTTGAAATGTTTTTGAAAGATTTTTCGGAACTTGCCAATGTATATTCGGTTGATCATTTTCACAAAATTCTTGATCGGATACAGAGCAAGCCGGCAAACTACAACGCGATACAGCAGGGGCTTGCGGCCGCTATCGCGTGCGGAGCTTTTACCTTTCTTCTGGGCGGCGGAATTGTTGAAATGATTTGTGCGTTCTTCGGGGCGGGAGCCGGAAACTTTGTCAGAAATAAAATGATTGGCAGGAAGCTTTCACTGTTTGCCAATGTAGGCGTCAGCGTTGCTGTGGCGTGTATAGTATATGTTTTGGCAATCCTGTTGTCACAGACATTTTTAAATGTTTCCGAGGTTCATCAGGCCGGATATATTTGTGCAATGCTTTTTGTTATACCGGGATTCCCGCTGATTACCGGCGGAATAGATATGTCAAAGCTTGATATGCGCTCGGGCTTGGAGCGGACTATGTACGCTTTGTTGATTATTACCGTTGCAACCCTTACCGGTTGGGTCACCGCAATGATATTCAGATTTCAGCCTGCGGATTTTCAGGAACTTCGGATTGAAACGGGTATGATGATTATTCTGCGCATTATTGCAAGCTTTTTCGGAGTGTATAATTTCTCAATTATGTTTAACAGTCCGAGAAAGATGGCGCTTACCGCCGGCCTCATCGGAATGATTTCAAACACGCTCAGACTTGAGTTGGTTGATCTTCTGAATTTTCCGGTCGGAGTCGCGGCATTTGTCGGTGCATTCTGTGCAGGATGTATAGCATCTATCGTAAAAAAGAAAATCGGTTTTCCGAGAATTTCACTTACCGTACCATCAATCGTTATTATGGTTCCCGGCTTGTTTATGTACAGAGGTATCTATAATATAGGATTAAACGACATAGGCACAGGCTCACTTTGGCTGACCAAAGCAATTTTAATTGTCGTTGCTCTTCCTCTCGGATTGGTTGCGGCAAGGCTTTGTACAGACAAAAACTTCAGACACTGTACCTGATTTAATATAAAAGGTCACGCCTTTTTAAAAATGGCTGTTTTGCATTGAACCGTTCCTAATCGTTATATTTTTAGATTTAATGATTAGGGGCGGTTCATAATTTATCCCTCGTTTGTTGCCTGATTAATCTTATGTTCAAATTTTTAACTTTCATTTCATCCATAAATGCTGTTTTTCTGTCATTTTATCCAAAAAATGTGCTATTTTTTGTTGATGTTGTAATTTTACGGTATAAAAATCAAAATTTTTTTATTGACGTATTCTGTGTTTATGATATACTTAAATATATAAAAATATGTCCAAAATTAATTCCTAAAAAGAAAGGTTATGATAAAATGGCAGAACTGCGTTATAATCCTTTAACAAAGGATTGGGTAATGATAGCATCACACAGACAGAACAGACCTCAAATGCCTAAGGGCTGGTGTCCTTTCTGTCCCGGTTCGGGGAAGGTTCCCGATCACTTTGACGTATACGAATATGACAACGATTTTCCGGCTCTTTCACAGAATCCTCCGACACCCGACGATGTCGAGACCGAGCTTTATAAGACCCGTGAAGCATACGGAAAGTGCGAGGTTATACTCTATTCGCCGAATCATACAATTACTCTGCCCGAGCTTCCCGTTCCGCATATCCGCGAGCTGGTTGACCTCTGGACAGACCGTTTTAACGAGCTTTCAAAGGACGAGAAAATCAAGTATGTATTCATCTTTGAAAACCGCGGTGCGGCGGTCGGCGTAACTATGCCCCACCCCCACGGTCAGATTTACGGCTATAGCTATATTCCGAAAAAGCTTGAAGTTGAGCTTGAATCTTCTAAGGAATATTTCAGTGAGAAAGGAAACTGTCTCTTCTGTGACATAATAAAGAACGAGGTTGAGTTTAAAAAACGTGTAATCTTTGAAAACGAAGATTTTATCACCTTCCTTCCGTTCTTTACCGATTATCCCTATGGCGTGTATATCGGCGCAAAGTCACAAGTCCAAAACCTTTCGGAATTCAACGAAAGACAAAAGGATAATCTCGCTAAAATATTAAAGGAAACCGCGGGTATGCTTGACTGTCTGTTTGACTATACCTTCCCGTATATGATGTGCATGCACCAGGGTCCGGTCAACAGCGAGGATACAAGTGAGTTCTTCCACTTCCACATAGAGTTCTTCCCGCCGATGCGTGCGGCTGACAAGCAGAAGTTTAACGCATCGAGCGAAACAGGTGCATGGGCTGCCTGCAACCCGACCGCTCCGGAAGAAAAGGCCGAGGAACTTCGTGCGGCACACAAAAAATTTCTTGAAAAAATGGCACAGGAGGGCAAATAAATGATAAACGAACTCAAAAAACAATTTCTTGAAATATTCGGCGGTACCGATGACGGAATCCGCGTATTCGCTTCCCCCGGAAGAGTAAACCTTATCGGCGAACACACCGACTATAACGGCGGCTTTGTTTTCCCGGCGGCGCTTACTATGGCTACTACCATAATTGCCCGTCCGAGAGAGGACAACATTGTTCGTATGAAAGCTACCGACCTTGACGGAATCGTAGAGGGTGACCTCAACACTATCGATAAATACAAGGACTTAAGGTGGGGCAACTATCAGTTCGGAATCTTTGATGAGCTTCGCAAGGCAGGCTATAACATCTGTGGTGCGGATATGCTCTTCCACGATACCACTCCTCACGGCGGCGGTCTTTCTTCCTCTGCTGCTATCGAAGTTTCGGCGGCAATAGCAATGGCTTCACTCGGCGGAGCAAAAGATATTGACAATATCGAAATGGCTAAAATCAGTCAGCTTGCAGAGCACAATTACATCGGTGTAAACTGTGGAATTATGGATCAGTTTGCTTCGGCAATGGGTAAGAAGAATCACGTCATCTTCCTTAACTGTAAGACCCTTGACTATAAGCTTGTTCCCATTCAGTTAGACGGATATAAACTTGTGATTTCCAACACCAACAAAAAGCGTTCACTTGCTGACTCGAAGTATAACGAAAGACGCTCGGAATGCGAAAAAGGTCTTGAGCTCTTAAAGGCAGAGCTTCCCGATAAGACCTGTCTCGGCGACATCTCAGCCGAAGAATTTGATGGCGCAAAGCATCTTATCACAGACGAAGTTATCAGAAACAGAGTTATGCACGTCATCTCTGAGGATGACAGGGTTCTGCGTTCGGTTGATGTCCTTCAAAAGGGTGACCTTAAGGCATTCGGCGAGCTTATGACGGCATCTCACGAATCGCTTCGCGATTTGTATGAAGTTTCCTGCACAGAGCTTGACACATTGGTTGAAAGCGCACTGAAGCTTGACAGCGTACTCGGTTCAAGAATGACCGGCGCAGGTTTCGGTGGCTGTACCGTCAGCCTTGTAAAGGAAGACGGCGTTGACGAATTCATCGAAAAAGTCGGTAAGGAATACCTCGACAAAATCGGATATGCGGCTTCATTCTATATCACCGAAATCGGCGACGGCGGAAGAGAAATTAAATAACAGCGAAATATTAAAAGCCTCGGCTCAAATTAGCCGGGGCTTTTAATATTTTACTGCATTTTCCGTGTAATGACTCGGTGATGAAGCAGCATATTTTTTATACACCGTCGAGAAATATTTTGCATCATAGAACCCCACCATTTCAGAAACCTGTGCAACGCTGTAAAATCCACAGTTAATCAGCGACACTGCGCGTTGAACGCGAAGCCTGTTCAAATATCTCTTAGGCGAAATATCCGCCTCATTACGAAAAATTTTACGCAGGTATCCCTCCGAAACATTACATACCGCGGCAATTTCCTCGGTGGTAAGCTGTGGATTGGAGAAATTTTCGTTCATATATTCAACCGCTGTAAGAAATTTCCTCGAGTGTTTTTTTAATTCGTTTCTGCGTTCTTCACAGATATTCATAAAAATCATATTTACAATCGCCCCTGCTTCATACAAATATCCCGGAGCACGTTTCTGATACACGTCATGTATTTTTCGGAACAATTCAAAAAATCTCTCGCTGTCTTTCGGGGTATAAGCACAAATTTCCTTAGTGAAGTCGTTAAAGACCTCACAATGCACAGCTATAAGTTCTTCCTTTTTCGATATTCTGCTATATGATGAATTCGCGGGGAAAAACGTAATATCACCGGATTTAACCTTGATTGAACCGCCCTTGCTTACAATTTCGGTGTCAGAGTTAATTCTGTATGATAATGCGCAAAACGCACGGGGAAGGATATGAGACTTGGTTATTTCCTTCTCGGAAATATGAACTGAATTCAAAAACCTGAATGCAGCATTTTTATTATCAAAAATCATTAATATCACCCCTACACCCATTATACCAAAGTTGTTCCGTTTTTTCAACCTTTTGTTCTAAATTTTAGGTTGTGTTATTTACCCTCGGGTGATATAATTACCGCATAAAAATACATAATGTATTTATTTTCAGGAGGATTATCTATGAGTTATACTATGGAATGTCTAAAAAAGCTTGACTTAGACAAGCTTGGGCTGTCAGAGGTTGTTTCTCAAAACATCAAGCGCAACCGTATGAGCAGTGTTCAAATCAAAGTGACGGACAAGGACGGCAATCCCGTAAACGGTGCGGAAATTTCCGTCAACCAAACCGACAGCGAATTCAAATTCGGCTGTAACGCATTTATGGTCAATCAGTTTGACAACGAAGAGGATAACGACACCTACACCGAAAAATTCAAAAAGGTGTTCAACCAGGCGGTTGTTCCCTTCTATTGGAGGGATGACGAACCCGAAAGAGGTAAGTATCGTTTTGAAAAGGGAAGCGAGCCGATTTATCGCCGTCCGCCCGCAGATGAAGTTCTCGAATGGTGCGAAAAGCTCAACATTCAGCCGAAGGCTCATAATATGGTATGGCTGAACCCCGAAATCGGGCTTCCCGCATGGATGCCGAAGGATAAAACAAAGATACAGAAGCTCATCGATGACAGAATCCGCATGCTTGCGGAAAAATATGCGGATAAAATTCCCGTTTGGGATGTCTGCAACGAGGTTGCGGAAGCCGGCGTTTATGAGGATATGCCCGAGGACTATGAAGTAAAGGCTCATCAGCTCGCTGACAAGCTCTTCCCTGATTGCCATCTGATTTTCAATGACTACGCAGGCTTTAACTGGGGAAGCTATCGCAAGAAACGCTCGCTTACATATCAGCTTGCAAAAAAGATTATGTATGCAGGCGGCCGAATCGACGGTATAGGCATACAGAATCACCTTTTCATTAAGGAAGAGGCTATATGCAACGATGACAACGAAATGCTTCAGGCAGAGCATATTATGGATATGCTTGACACTTATTCCGGTCTTTGCGATTCTCTTCACATCTCCGAAATAACCGTTCCATCTTATGACAGCACACCCGAAAAGCTTGAGGTTCAGGCAAGGATAGTCGAGAACCTGTACCGCCTCTGGTTCAGCACCCGAAACGTAAAGTCAATCGTATGGTGGAATCTTGTTGACGGCTTCGCATTCGTAAACCCCAATTCAGACTGGAATGAGGATTATTACGGCGGCGGACTGTTAAACCATGATTTCAGTGAAAAACCCGCATACAAGGTTATTGACCGTCTTATAAATAAGGAATGGCATACAGAATTCGATGCTGTTTCAGATACTGTCGGTCAGGCCACAGCTGAAATGTTCCACGGGACCTATGACATCACCGTAAACGGTAAGAAATTTACCGAAAAAGTGGATAAGGACACTTCAATAATAAAGATTGTATTATAATAGTTAAAAGAGG
>CAJKNM010000003.1 GCA_905201285.1 uncultured Eubacteriales bacterium
GATTTTTCCTCGGGTCGCCGCTTCCCGTTACACGCATTGCCTGATATACATAAGAACGCCCTGAAAGCGGGTCGCGGATTGCACCGCCGAGACAGGTTGCCGCACCGCCGAAAGGTTCAATCTCGGTCGGGTGGTTATGCGTCTCATTTTTAAACATAACAAGCCAATCCTCTTTAGTTCCGTCCTCCATATCAAGCTTTACATTTATGCTGCAGGCGTTGATTTCCTCTGATTCATCAAGAGCGGTGAGCCGACCCTGTTTTTTGAGTTCCTTAACCGCGATTGTCGCAATATCCATAAGGCAGATATCTTTAGCCTTTCTTCCTTCATAGACATACCCGCGCGATTTTTTATAATCATCATAAGCGCCTTTTATTATCAAATCATCGATTTTAACATCATCAAGGATAGTAGAAAACGTGGTGTGACGGCAATGATCCGACCAGTATGTATCTATCATTCTTATCTCGGTAACGGTCGGGTTTCTCTTTTCTGTATTTTTAAAATATTCACGGCAGAATCTGATGTCGTCAAGGTCCATAGCAAGGCCCATATCGGCTATCATATTCTTTAAACCGTTTTCATCCGTATCAATAAAACCGTCTATAACTTTAACATCCTCAGGAACAGTACTCTTGTCATTCAGTGTCTCGGGCTTGTCCATCGATGCACGTCTTGATTCAACCGGATTGATACAGTATTCAGCCGCCGCCTCAACATCCTCATCCGAAACATCACCGAGCAGAACTATAACCTTTGCGGTACGAACCGTCGGCTTCTCTCCGCCCGTCATAATCTGAACACATTGAGCCGCACTGTCGGCTCTCTGATCAAACTGACCGGGAAGGTATTCCATTGCGAAGAACCTTCCCTCTGTTATCTCTATATTTTCAAAAGCTATGTTGTCGACCTGTGGTTCAGCAAATACAGTGTCGCGGGTCAGCTCGATTTCTGCGTCAGTCATTCCTTCTATATCATATCTGTTAATAACACGAACCGATTTAAGTCCGCCAAGTCCGAGATTCTCTTTGAGGTCACGGCAAAGCGCTCCCGCCTCGATGTCAAACCCTTTCTTTTTTTCAACATAAAGTCTTTTTATCGCCATTTCTCACGTTTCCTTTCAAATTAATTAAAACAGGAGTTGGTCTAAACCAACTCCTTAAAAATGCTTACACTACTGCTATAACTTCAACCTCTGCAAGCGCGCCCTTCGGAAGTTCGCGTACTGCAACACACGAGCGTGAAGGCTTGCCCGTGAAATACTTTCCGTATATTTCGTTAAACACCGCAAAGTCCGCAATATCCGCAAGGAAGCAAGTCGTCTTAACCGCCTTTTCAAAGCTGCTTCCAGCTTCCTTTAAGACAGCACCGAGATTTTTCATAATCTGCTCAGTCTGCTCAGCTATACCGCCGTCTGTTATATTTCCGGTTTCGGGGTTAATAGCAATCTGCCCCGATGTATAAACCATTCCGCCTACAACGGTCGCCTGTGAATACGGGCCTATGGCCTCAGGCGCGTTTGATGTGTGAACTTTTAAAATTTCTGCCATTTTTTATTTCCACCTTTCAAAAAATTGTCAGCCTACTATTTTATATCCGTTTTCGGAAAGCTTCTTAATAATTTCATCAAGATGCTCTTGATTTCTGGTTTCAATCGAAATACGAAGCACACATGAGTTAATATCAAGGTCAACATCGGTTCTTGTATGATTAACCGAGATAACGTTTCCGCCCGTCTGAGAGATAATCTCAGAAACGCCGAGAAGCTGTCCGGGCTTGTCAACAAGCTCAATAACAAGTTCAGCAAGTCTGCCCGCCTTCTGGAGGCCTCTTTCTATAACCCTTGACAGAATAGTAACATCGATATTACCGCCTGAAACAACGCATACCACTTTCTTTCCCTTAACCGGAACCTTATTGAAGATAGCCGCCGCAACCGAAACAGCGCCCGCGCCTTCGGCAATCATCTTCTGCTTTTCAATAAGCTCAAGGATCGCGGTCGCAACCTCATCATCGGTCACAGTAACAATCTCATCAACGTACTTGCTGCAATAATCATATGTATGCTCGCCCGGAGTCTTGACCGCGATACCGTCGGCAATAGTTTTAACCGTGTCAAGCGTTTCAATTTTCTTATCGTGAAGTGCATTGAGCATAGACGGTGCACCAGCCGCCTGAACGCCATAGACCTTAACCTCGGGGCGAAGAGATTTAATAGCAAATGCAACACCGCTTATAAGTCCGCCGCCGCCGACCGGAACCAAAACCGCATCAACGTCTGAAAGCTGGTCAAGAATTTCAAGACCGATTGTTCCCTGACCCGCGATAACCATTTCGTCATCAAACGGATGGATGAATGTCATGTCTCTTTCTTCAACCAGGGAAACAGCCTTCTCATACGCATCGTCATAGGTGCCCTTTACAAGGCAAACCTCAGCGCCATAACTCTTTGTCGCCTCAATCTTGGAAATAGGCGCATTATCGGGAATACAAATAAGGGATTTAATACCGTTCTTAGCCGCCGCAAGGGCAACACCCTGTGCATGGTTGCCCGCAGAACAGGCGATAACACCCTTTGCCTTTTCTTCATCGGTCAGCTGAGATATTTTGTAATATGCCCCTCTTACTTTAAACGAGCCTGTAACCTGTAAATTTTCGGTTTTAAGATACAAATCTGCATCAGGGCAGAGTGTGTTCGAATGAATCAAGTCAGTTCGGCGTGCCACCTCTTTGAGAACAAACCCTGCATGATAAACCTTATCGAGTGTGAGCATATCTAAAACAACACCTTTCAAAATATTAATACTTACAGTATATCACATAAATCAAATTAAGCCAATCGTCAGAGCGCAGATAAAACGACAATTTTGTGAACAAACTTTGTATATTTTTTCAAATAATTTGCCATAATTCGTCTTTTAAACAGCTTTACCGCTGCCAAATGACAGCGGTAAAGCAAGCATAATAAATCTTAATTTGATTATTTCTGAGGACCTGCTGAAACCAAAGCTTTTCCGTGTTCATTTCCTTCGTATTTAGCGAAGTTCTTAATGAATCTGTCAGCCAAATCCTTAGCCTTTGTCTCCCACTCAGATGCGTCAGCATATGTGTCGCGGGGATCAAGGATACCCGAATCAACACCCGGAAGTTCAGTCGGAACTTCAAAGTCGAAGTACGGAATCTTCTTGGTAGGAGCGTCATTGATAGCGCCGCTCAGGATTGCATCGATGATACCGCGGGTATCACGGATCGAAATACGCTTACCTGTACCGTTCCAGCCGGTGTTAACCAGGTATGCTTTTGCGCCGCTCTTCTGCATCTTCTTAACAAGCTCTTCTGCATACTTTGTCGGATGAAGCTCTAAGAAAGCCTGTCCGAAGCAAGCCGAGAAGGTAGGTGTCGGCTCTGTAATGCCGCGCTCTGTACCTGCGAGCTTTGCGGTAAAGCCCGAAAGGAAGTAATACTGTGTCTGTTCCGGTGTGAGAATCGAAACAGGGGGAAGTACGCCGAAAGCGTCAGCCGACAGGAAGATTACATTCTTAGCAGCCGGAGCAGCAGAAATCGGGCGAACAATATTCTTAATATGGTCGATAGGATAAGATACACGAGTGTTTTCTGTAACACTCTTATCATTAAAGTCAATCTTGCCGTCCTTATCAAGTGTAACGTTCTCTAAAAGGGCATTACGCTTGATTGCGTTATAGATGTCAGGCTCTGATTCTTTGTCAAGGTTGATAACCTTTGCATAGCAGCCGCCCTCAAAGTTGAATACGCCGTTGTCATCCCAGCCGTGCTCATCATCACCAATGAGGAGACGCTTCGGGTCTGTTGACAGAGTTGTCTTACCTGTACCCGAAAGGCCGAAGAATATAGCTGTATTCTCACCGTTTAAATCGGTGTTAGCCGAGCAGTGCATTGAAGCAATGCCCTTAAGCGGCAGATAGTAGTTCATCATTGAGAACATACCCTTCTTCATCTCACCGCCGTACCAGGTGTTAACTATAACCTGCTCACGGCTGGTGATGTTGAACATAACAGCTGTTTCTGAATTAAGACCGAGTTCCTTATAATTCTCAACCTTAGCCTTTGAAGCGTTGTATACAACGAAATCAGGCTCAAAGTTTTCGAGCTCTTCAGCGGTCGGCTTAATAAACATATTTGTAACAAAGTGAGCCTGCCAAGCAACCTCAACGATGAAACGGATAGCCATACGGGTATCCTTGTTAGCGCCGCAGAATGCGTCAACAACAAACAGTCTCTTGTTAGAGAGCTCTTTTATAGCTAAATCCTTAACAGCGTTCCACGCCTCCTGGCTTGCAGGGTGGTTATCATTCTTATATTCGTCTGAAGTCCACCAAACGGTGCCTTTTGAATTCTCGTCCTCTACGATGAACTTATCTTTAGGAGAACGACCTGTATATACGCCAGTCATAACGTTGACTGCGCCAAGCTCGCTTTCATGACCCTTTTCATAGCCTGTAAGCTCGGGCTTAGTCTCCTCCTCGAACAACATCTCATAAGAAGGATTATACACAATCTCGGTAGTTCCGGTAATCCCATACTTACTTAAATTGATTTCTGCCATCTTATCCTTACCTCTTTCTTTTTAATTCTATGCCGATGTAAAAATCAGCCTTAATGTCCGAAAAATACCTTCTTCAAACATTATTACAGATATTATA
Source organism: uncultured Eubacteriales bacterium (assembly GCA_905201285.1). Classification (GTDB taxonomy): domain Bacteria; phylum Bacillota; class Clostridia; order Monoglobales; family Monoglobaceae; genus UMGS1820. The sequence goes on from CAJKNM010000003.1 coordinate 4,683, forward strand.
CATTACTTTTTTTAAAAAAGCAATATACAAATCAAAAATTTTTTCTCAAAAACCGCTTTTCGGTCAAAATTTGTGCATTTTTTCACAAACTTTTATCAAACCTCAATCATAGTCCACCACATTTATCCACGAATTGAGTAATTCTCTCTCGTTTTTGTTGCCCTTTATCGTCTGCGAGGCGGCAACAACAGGCATCCACTCTTGAACGTATTGAATCGCCGTATCGCTTTTTTCACAAAACATTCTCAAATAATTTTTGGCGCCGCTGTCGTTCCCCGAAAGTCTGAACAATAGATACGTTCTCGCCGCATCTGCCGAGGCGTTGCCCTGAGTCGCGTGTGACCAGTCGATAATATACGGCGTTCCGTCACCGGTCATTATTATATTTGAGGGATTATAGTCACCGTGGCAGAGTTTTTTATGATTCGGCATAGCTTCAAGCCGTGTGTGAAGGTCATAACGAATCGTCGCATTAAAATCCGTCATATTGATCTTTGCGTGCATTTTATCCTTTAGCTTACTTAGCATAGGGCATTTTTTGGAGTGCATTTCAAGCTGAATATCAACAAACATTTCAAGATATTTGTCAAACCCGGCCGCATCCTCCCGCATCAGTTCTTCAAGCGTCTTTCCCTCCACAAATTCGGTTACTATTGCCCACTTCCCGTCTATCATTGTAACCTCTTTTATTTCAGGAATATTAAGTCCTGTTTCTTCAACCCTCGCGTGGTTTAACGCCTCATTTAAAATATCACCTTTTGAAAAGTCACTGCCGAATACTTTAAGGCAGAGGTTTCCGTCGCGGTACACCGTCTTGTTCTTTCTCACAGCAATTATTTTATCCGGATTCATAATCGGTTTCTCCCCTCCTATACGTTTTTGTGTTCGCCGCTATAGGCGTTTAAATACATCTGCTTAATCTCGCTCATAAGCGGATAGCGCGGATTTGCGCCTGTGCACTGATCGTCAAACGCCTGTTCGGTCATCTCGTCGAGCTTTTCCGAAAATTCCTTTTCGTCAATGCCATACTCTTTTATGGTTTTCTTTATTCCAACTTTCTCTTTAAGGTCATTTATAGCCTTGATAAGACCCTCTAACTTCTCTGACTCGTCCTTTCCCGGAATTCCGAGAGCGTCTGCCACCTCTGCATATCTTTCAAGCGTATGCGGATGGTCGTATTGTGAAAAGCTTCCCATCTTTGTCGGTGCGGATGCGGAGTTGAATCGGATAACCTCTTCTATCATCAAGGCATTAGCCACACCGTGCGGAAGGTGATAAAACGCACCCAGCTTATGAGCCATCGAATGGCACACGCCGAGAAAGGCGTTTGCAAAAGCCATACCCGCCATGGTTGCGGCGTTCGCCATCTTCTCTCTTGCCTCTATATCCGTCTGACCGTTTTCATACGCTCTCGGCAGATACTTAAATATAGTCGAAAGAGCCTTAATCGCAAGTCCGTCGGTATAATCGGTTGCCATAACCGATGCATACGCCTCAAGCGCGTGGGTCACCGCATCTATTCCCGATGCCGCGGTCAGACCTTTCGGAGCGGACATATGAAGGTCGGTGTCGACTATCGCCATATTCGGCATAAGCTCATAGTCGGCAAGGGGATATTTAACCCCCGTCTCATCATCCGTGATAACAGCAAACGGCGTTACCTCCGAGCCCGTTCCGGCAGAGGTCGGAACGGCAATAAAATACGCCTTTTCGCCCATCTTCGGGAAGGTATACACACGCTTTCGTATATCCATAAACCGCATAGCCATATCCATAAAGTCAGCCTCGGGATGCTCATACAAAACCCACATAATCTTTGCCGCATCCATAGCCGAGCCGCCGCCGAGTGCGATTATGCAATCAGGTTTAAACGCCGTCATTTGTGCCGCTCCTTCTCTTGCGCAGCTCAGTGTCGGGTCGGGTGCGACATCAAAGAATGTCATATACTCTATTCCCATTTCGTCAAGCTTATCACAGATAGGCTTTGTATAACCGTTATTGTACAAAAAGCTGTCTGTAACAATAAAGGCACGCTTCTTTTCCATAACGTTTTTCAGCTCATCAAGGGCAACCGGCAGGCACCCTCTCTTGATATACACCTTTTCGGGCGCTCTGAACCACAACATATTTTCCCTTCTTTCCGCAACGGTTTTTATATTCAAAAGATGCTTTACACCGACATTTTCCGAAACCGAATTTCCGCCCCAAGAGCCACAGCCGAGTGTCAGCGACGGAGAAAGCTTAAAGTTATACAAATCACCGATTCCGCCTTGTGACGATGGCGTGTTGACAAGTATACGACAGGTTTTCATCCTGCTCTCAAATTCAGAAAGCTTTTCCTTTTCGGTCATCTCATTTATATATATAGATGAAGTATGTCCGTACCCGCCGTCGGCAATAAGCCTCTCGGCTTTAGAAAACGCGTCGGATATATCCTTAGCCTTATACATCGCAAGCACGGGCGAAAGCTTTTCGTGCGCAAACTCCTCCGACAGGTCGGTGCTTTCGACCTCGCCTATTAATATTTTTGTGCTTTCCGGAACGCTCACCCCCGAAAGCCCGGCTATCGTATGCGCGCTCTGGCCGACTATCTTTGCGTTAAGTGCGCCGTTTATGATAATAGTCTTTCGCACCTTATCAAGCTCATCGGGGTTTAAGAAGTAACACCCGCGTTCAGCGAATTCCCGTCTCACCTTTCCGTATACTTCCTTGTGAACAATAACCGATTGCTCGGAAGCACAAATCATTCCGTTATCAAACGTCTTTGAATGAATAATCGAGTTCACGGCAAGAACAATATTTGCGCTCTCGTCAATTATAGCCGGGGTATTTCCCGCGCCGACTCCTATCGCCGGCTTTCCGCTGGAATACGCCGCCTTGACCATTCCCGGGCCGCCCGTTGCCAAAATGATGTCTGCTTCACTCATAACAAGACTTGTGAGTTCAAGACTCGGAGTGTCAATCCAGTCTATGATTCCCTCGGGTGCTCCCGCTTTGACCGCCGCCTCAAGCACAACTCTTGCCGCCGCAATAGTGCTCTTCTTCGCCCTTGGGTGCGGCGAAATGATTATTGCATTTCTCGTTTTAAGTGCAAGAAGCGTCTTAAAAATTGCGGTTGATGTCGGGTTTGTGGTCGGTATGACCGCCGCTATGACTCCGATAGGTTCGGCTATCTTTCTGATTCCGTACTCATTATCTTCTTCTATGACGCCACAGGTCTTTGTTCGTCTGTAGGCGTTATATATATACTCTGACGCATAGTTGTTTTTGATTACCTTATCCTCAACAACTCCCATTCCCGTTTCTTCAACTGCCATTTTAGCAAGCGGAATTCTCTGCTTATTCGCGGCACTCGCCGCAGCAAGAAAAATCTTATCTACCTGCTCTTGTGTATAGCGGGCAAATCTGCTCTGTGCCTCTCTTATCCGCACAAGCGCATTATTAAGCGCCTCTGCACTCTCTATGATATTGCGTTTTGTCTCAGTCATCGTATTCCTCCTTACGCATATTTTTGATATTAATATATCGGCTGTACAAAACGTTTGGTTTTATACACCCTTTATTATTCCACCGCTATCATTCTATCATTCTTATATGCGTTTGGGAATTGCTTATTTTTTAATCAGTATTATACATATCGATAATACGTGTAACGATTTGAGCTATTTTAATTCCATAAAATAGCCTAAACTGTGAAACACAATGTATAAATTATAGAATTTCTGTTTGATTTTTAGTGAATATTTCGGAATATTTTTTTCTTTGACTTATATAGTTCACTTATAAACAGGTTATCAAGCTCTGTCAGCTTGTAATCCTTTTTTCTGATAAGAACATCTCTGTATACGCGCTTATTCTCTCCGCAAGGCCGCTGAACCAACCCATAACGTTTAAGCAGACTCTCCGAAGCCGGAGCCATCCACATAAAAGTTTTAGGATTCTCAGAGAGAAGCTCAAGCTGACTCGCGCGTTCATAGACAAATATACGAAAGCTTGTGTTATCGGGGAGTTCTTCCTTTTTCACCTCGGCAAACGGAAGTGAAGGAACAAACGGGTCGGCATGAGCCACCTCTATATATCCCTCTAAATCGTTATATGAAATTTTCTTTTTTACTGCGAGCGGACTATCCGACCTCGCCACAAGCATATAATTAAATTCGGCAACAATCTCATACGCTATTCCCTTTTCATCAAGCATAGATGTATAATATTTATCATAATTCTCGGCATATCTGATTATTCCGAGCTTATAATCGTCAGATATAACATTTTTTATCGTGCGCATTGAGTTTGTCTCTTTATAATATAGCTCTATCCGAGAATCACTGTCCAGCTTTTCCGAAAAGTTTGTAAAAGCATCGGCTATGTAGCTCGTCCGCGTAACGGAGACAGAAAACCGTTTCTTTCCGACAGGGCCCTTGCTGAAAAGCTCCTCTACCGCGTCAATCTGTTGCATGATATTTTTTGCATAGCGAATAAACACCTCTCCGTCAGAGGTCAAAACCATTCCCCTCGCCGACCTCTCGAAAAGTGTCACTCCGAGCGATGTTTCAAGGCCTTTTATCGCACGGCTCAGATTCGGCGGTTCAACATAGAGTTTCTCCGCCGCCTTGTTTATTGAGCCGCATCTCGCCACCTCAACGGCATATTTTAAATGTAGTATGTTCATAGTATTTTCACCTCAACGCAAAATTCAATCCCGAATCATCGAAACAGTTCAAGCACATCGCCGCTCCTGCAGAATATCTTGGTTCTGCATATATCCGCATCATCGGCACACATATCCTCATTACCCTCGCATATCTGTGCGGCAACAATCTCTGGTTTTAGGTTTCTCTCTCCGCCCGCATCCAATACGAGTCTGAGTGTCAGCGTCCGTTCTGTCTCATCGACAATTTCCCATGCCCTTATATATTCCATTATATTTATCGGCTTTTCAACCTTCTTTTTGTTGCGCTTCATAACGATTACTTCGTCTTTGGCGAAAAATTCTTTAATCTTTTCCTTATCGATTTTTTTATCGGAATACAGCTTCATCGTATACTCTGCACACACAATGTCCGCCGCCTTAAAAATCAGGTCGCCCACGCTTAAAACCTGTATATCCGGCGGGAGATTTTTGTTAAGTCTCTCTTTTATTTCCTCATCGGTCACCTTTCCGTCCTCGAATGATATATCCGCGAACTCCCCCTCGCCGGTCACCCCGACGGGAAGCGGAAGTGCAAACGTCATTCTTTGATGCGGGTTAAACCCCTGAGAATATTCAACCGGAAGTCCGCTTCGCATTATTGCACGCTGAAAGCACCTCATAAGGTCAAGGTGCGAGATGAACTTTGCCATATTCAGCTTTGAAAATTTAAGCCGTCTCTTACTCAAAGCAAACACCCCCTCCGAACTGTGCCGCTCCGCAGCCCGCACATTTCTCACGGCAGGACGGAGTTGTTCTTTCCTCGTATGCACGCTTGTGTTCCGCTATGAAAAAGCTCTTGTTTACACCAATATCGGCATAATCCCACGGCAGTATTTCATCATAGCCTATTCTTCTGTATGCGTAAAATTCGGGGTCGATTCCGTTAATTTCAAACGCTTTCATCCACTTTTCATAGTCAAAGAAGTCCGTCCAGCCGTCGAACTTACAGCCAAGCTCGACCGCCGATATAAGAACCTCGCCGAGACGTCTGTCGCCTTTCGCAAAGACCGCCTCTAAAAAGCTGACCTGACTCGAATGCCAGTTATAAATTATCTTTCGGTTTGTTATGCTCTTACTCAGCATCGACGCCTTCCGCTCAAGCTCGGAAATTCTGTTCTGCGGCTCCCATTGAAACGGCGTAAAAGGCTTCGGCACAAATAGCGACGTACTAACCGTCACGGTTACCGACCTTCCCTTTCTCTTTTCGGGCGGAACCTGATAAAAAGCGTCTATTACCTTGTCAGCAAGGTCACCGATTCCCAGCACATCATCATCAGTCTCGGTGGGAAGTCCCATCATAAAATAAAGCTTAACCCTGTTGTATCCGCCCTCGAATGCGATGCTTGTGGTTCTGATAAGCTCCTCCTCACGGACGTTTTTGTTTATGACATCACGAAGCCTTTGCGTCCCCGCCTCGGGGGCAAAGGTAAGGCCGCTCTTTTTAACCTTTTGAACCTTCTCCATAAGCTCCATAGAGAAGTTGTCAACTCTAAGCGACGGGAGCGACAGATTTATTCGCTTATCGACAGTTATCTTTAAAAGCTCGTCTATTAATTCAAACAGACAGGTATAGTCGCTCGTGCTGAGCGAGGACAGCGTCATCTCCTCGTATCCCGTTGCGTCAATCGCGTTTCTTGCTGCACCGACAAGGCGCTTAACCGAACGCTCTCTGACCGGCCGATAAATATACCCGGCCTGACAGAAACGGCAACCTCTTATACAACCGCGGAAGAGTTCAAGCATTATCCTGTCATGAACCACCTCCATAAACGGAACTATCAGCTTTTCCGGGATATATGTGTCATCAAAATTGAGTATAATTCTCTTTTTCACCTTCTTTGGGGCACAGTCTCGGTTCGGTTCAAACGACTTTATTGTATTATCGTCATTATATTCGACATCATAAAATGACGGAACGTAAATTCCCTCTATTTTCGCTATTGTTTCAAGGTATTCTTCACGTGTTCGGCCGCTTCCGCGCCACTCTTTGTATGCCTGCATTATCTCACGCATAATATCCTCGCCCTCACCGAGAATAAAAAAGTCAACCAAGTCGGAAAGAGGTTCGGCATGATAGGCACAAGGCCCTCCGCAGCACACAAACGGGTCACCGATTTTCCGCTCACGCGTCCTCAGCGGGATTCCGGCCAGTTTCAGCATATTCACAATGTTAGAATAGCTCATCTCATACTGAAGCGTAAAGCCGACCATATCAAATTCTCTCACCGGCATATAGCTTTCAAGCGACAGGAGGGGAATCCCCTCCTTCTTCATTTCCTGTTCCATATCATCCCACGGGGCAAAAACACGCTCACAGACAGTATCCTCCCACTCGTTCATCATATGATACAATATCTTTATGCCGAGATGTGACATTCCCACCTCATAAACATCGGGGAAGCAAAACGCGAATGACATCATATCCGGTGTCATTTCCTTATGAACACTGTTAAACTCGTTGCCTATATACCGCGCCGGCTTCTGAACGCGTTTAAGACAAGCTTCAAATTTCTTCTTGTACATACATTTCTCCTATTTTTATATTCTGCCGCATCTGCGGCAGGTTTCATATTCCTTTTTATATTCTGCCGCGGGTACGGCAAGATAAATTTGCAGGCATTTCGCCGTAAAGCGTTTTCTATATATAATATAATACACCACATTGCCAAAACTTTCAAGCATAAAAGCGGACAAAGTTTAATAAAATTTATTAACAATACAAATGGGGTGATAAAATGTCTGCTCGCCAACACAAAAACAATCATCTGCCCTCCGAAGAAGGCGGCGGTATATTCTCGGCCGTTATGCGTCAGGTTCTTGCGGTCATAATCTGCGCCGCTGTAATCTTAGGTATGCGGGGCAGTCAAAGCCTAAGGCTTCGCGGCTATGCCGAGGCATTGGGCCGTGCGCTTCGCTATGATTCACGCTGGCAGGAATCCGCCCGGGAGGCAATGGGTTTTATTAAAAATATTCTCCCGTCAGACAGCCAATCCGAATCCCCGCGGGACGACGTCAATTCATCCGGCGTTCCGCCGCTGCCCGATGCTTCCGAAAACGGCGGTGTAAGCTTTCAATGAAAAATTTTCATCTTAAACTAACTAAACATTTATATATCAATATATTATTTTTCCCGCTTCTCGCCGCAAGTATACTCGGTCGGTATGCGATTCCTTTCGGGCTTTCGTATCTGTGCGCGATTCTTCACGAATTCGCACACGTTTTGACGGCACGCAAGTTGAATGTCGGGATTGCTTATATTGAAATCCAGCCCTTCGGCGTATGCTGTCGTCTGAAGTCCGAGGTAATACAAAACCCGGTCGCGGAAATAGCCATTGCGCTTGCCGGGCCGATTTCAAACTTAGCCGCGGCGGCAATCGCTCACTATCTTCCGACTTCAAACGAATACACGGCGTACTTTATAAACTGTAATATTGCCATGGCGATAATCAATCTCGTCCCCGCCCTTCCTCTCGACGGCGGAAGAGTTTTCCGCGCCGCTCTGACCCTTGCCGTCGGCTCGCTTCGCGCATATAATATAACCATTCGGTTCAGCCGCCTTCCCGTTGCGCTGATTCTCGCCGCGGCAATATACGGCCTTCTTACTTCACAATTTAATTTTTCGCTCATCCTGATTGGTGCGTTCCTTCTCGGAAGCCTGTGCCAGGAACAAAAAAATATCTCACACAGAACCCTGCATGAGATACTTGATTATAAAACAAAGCTAAAGCCGGACCGTATGTGCCGCTCGGTTGTGCTTACCGCCAACCGCTCGACACCGGCAAGGCAGATTCTGCGCCGGCTTTCATATGACAATTATCACATAATTCACGTGACCGATGATGATATGCACATAGTCAGTACTCTCACAGAAGGTCAGCTGTTAAACGCACTCACCGACCGCGGTGTTCGGGTCACTCTCGGCGACATCAACTGACACCCGCTCCTGTTTGTTCACATCAACATATCCGAGTGTTGTGATTTTAAGCAACGGAATTACCGCAAGGCTCACAAAAGCCATTGTCATAAGCGGAGCGGAATTCTCGGGTATACCCAGTTCTTTCATTGCCGCTCTCAGTGCTTCGTCAAGCCTTGCCGCCTCCTCGGCGGAATTATCGGACATAAGCCCCGCAATGGGCAGCGGAACATCCGCAAGAGGCCTTCCGTCCGCAACCGCGGTACAGCCGCCCTCCATATCTATTATGCGGTTTGCCGCATACGCCATATCGGCTTCGTTTGTTCCTATAACTATAATGTTATGCGAATCGTGCGAAACCGATGAGGCAATAGCGCCTCTTTTCAATCCAATGCCCGAGATATATCCCACGCCGATATGTCCTGTTCCTTTATGCCTTTCTATCACCGCAATTTTAAGTATATCTCTGTCCACGCTTATTCCATGGATTTCGGTTATCTCTTCTTCGGTCAGAAGCTCACCCTTAATCGTCTTTATAACGCGGCATTTTCCGCACGGAGCATTAAAATCCCCGGATGATAACTTTTTTACATTAAAAGTGTTTCTGACTTCGGCATCAAGTCTTGAATCGATTTTTATACTCGGTTCAACCAAAAGCTTTCCGTTCCCGGCGGTTTTTATTCCGCCGCAATATACCGCATCAACCTTCACATCGTCAAGACTGTTCAAAACGGCTAAATCCGCCTTATACCCCGGTGCAACCGCCCCGATATTTTTAAGGCCGAAACATTCCGCCGCCTGAATGGTCGCCATTCGTATTCCGACAATCGGAGACTTTCCGAGTCTGACCGCACGGCGTATGATTGCGTCTATATGACCGTCATTAATCAAATCAGCAGGGTGCTTGTCATCGGTGACCAAAAGACAGCGGCGATTATACGGCTCATCGAACAGGTCAATCAATCCCTCGAGGTTTCTCGCCGCCGTTCCGCGGCGAATCATCAGCCATTGCCCGCGGCGGATTCGCTCCGCCGCCTCATTAAATTCAGAACACTCATGGTCGGTCTTGATTCCAGCGGATATGTATGTGTTTAAATCTCTCCCCGTGAGCATAGGGGCGTGACCGTCAATATTCTTGTTAAGTAAGACCGCGTCCCGAAGCTTTTTATGAACGGCTTTATCTCCGCCGATTACCCCCGGATAGTTCATTACTTCAGCAAGCCCGAGCACCCTCGGATTTGAATAATACGGATATAAATCCTCGGCCGAGAGTATGGCTCCCGACTCATCAAAATTCGTTGCCGGAACACAGGAGGGAAGCATAATATAAACGCTCAGCGGAAGTCCCTCACTCGCCGAGAGCATATAGTCGATTCCGTCCGTTCCGCAGACGTTCGCGATTTCATGAGGGTCGGCAACAACAGCCGTTGTTCCGTGAGGGAGGCAGACACGCGCGAATTCAGCGGGGGTAAGCATTGTGCTTTCGATGTGAATATGACCGTCGATAAAGCCGGGGCATATGTACATTCCCGACACATCATCAACACGGTCAGCGTCAGAGTCAGTGTAAAAATCTCCTACACCGATAATACGATTGTCCTCTATCAGCACATTTGCTTCCTCAATTTCGTCCGTGAACACATTTATAACCATTCCGTTTTTAATTAATGTTCGCATATTCCGCACCTCCCGACACTTGTTATTGTAATGAATTTTATCACAAAACAACTGTCAAGTCAAGCTATACGGATATGTTTTCAGCTATTTATTTCTTCCGGACTTTTTAACTTTATCCCACTGCTTCATCCGGATCATCATATGCGGTTCTGCCCGGAATAACCCAAATCATCTGAGTTTTTTCGTCCCATTCAACGCGGCAATCCAGTGCGTCTGTTATATCGCGAAGCTTAAAATAATTGTTTCCTTCAATATTATAGCAGGTCGCCTTAATCGGCACGCCGTCAAGCGTTAAAAATGCCGACGATGAAAGAGCTGTTCTTGTCACTCCGTCGCCCGGTGTTAATTCGCCGCCGACAGAGGTATAATCGTAGAAACTTAACATATCAATGGAATTTGTTGCCTCATCATATGTAATGTCAAAGGTTTTAATGGTTCCGTCAAGGATTTTTGCAATGTCTCTCAACTTAAAGTAGTTGTTGTCATCAATGTTATATGCAACGGTGTTATATTGCCGGCTGTCAAGGCAAACCGCCTGTGTTTTTGCAACAGAGCTTTTGCTGAAGCCGTTTCCTGGATAATAGGTAAATGTGTCATGCTCATCATCCTCGTGAACCAGATAGCGAATCTCTCCGTTATAGAAGATAGTATAGATTTTTCCTGTTATAATCCAAGGTTCTATATCGGAAGGATTTATTCCCGGAATATTCCTCATATCCTCATCGCGGTCAAACGAAAATTCTTCAATGCCATATACATTTACCCATTCTTTGTCTTGTATTTTGTTGATTTCACCGTTGTTTGAAAGAACCCACTCACTATACTCTGACATCTTATCCGCATCAACGTTAATATATCCGAAACGGTACTTTTTCAGCTTTGCAATTCCTTCGGCTGAATAGGTCAGCGCACCCCATTCGCCCCAGGGTGTATCTACAGACAGAACGCCGATAGGTTTACCGAGTTTTGCCGTGTCCGCTGCGGACAGGGTTTTGGTGAATTCATCGAGATTGCTTGTCGGAATGTAACATTCCTTTGAGTTAAACCAGATTTTTGAATTTGCTCCGTCATAGTCTTTCTCAATAACATCGATTGCCGCACCTTTTTTAACCGAACCGACAACCGAAGAACCATCGGAAATACCACAGTCAGCGGTCGCTATCGCTTTATACTTAGTTGTCGGTTTTTTGGTATTTGCGCGCTGCATATTCACATACTTTGCGTCAACATAATAAAGACCTTTCTTGTAATAAATCTTATAATGACCGTTCTGCGGAGTGGCATCTACAATCTGAACTGACTGGTTGATTTTATAAACGCCTGATTTTACATAATCTTTATCATCGGGAGTGGTCTTAACCAACAAACGACCTGTCGCCTTGCCTACCGCCTCGATTTTAGGAGGTGTTGATACCTGATTGTTAATATCTAAAATATAACAGTTTTGTCTTGGCAGGAAGTATACGCCCGGCTTCCAGCTTGTGAAAGCAGTACCGTCTTTCTCGCCGCACTGTCTGATTGTACCGCGGGATTCATCAACACCGCCCTCGCTCCATACGGCAACCCACTTCTCATTATAGGCAACAACTTCAAATTCACTCGATGCTGCGACATAAAACGCTGTGTTCGCGAACGCATCTGTTCTGGTCCATTCGGCAAACGGAGGATCATACCCTATTTCTTTGAGTTCATCAAGTCTTCTGATATGATAGTTAATCGGCGGATTTCCGGGGTAGAAGGAGGCTTTTACCGAGCCAAATTTTCCCTCATCGCCTATATGTACAATAGCCATTCCCACAAGCGGCAACGAAGCGGGACGGTCGTGTCTTACCCATTCCTTCGGTACCTTAGCATAAAAATTTCTTTCTTTACCCTCGGTCGTTTTACTTCCGCCGTAGATATAATCGGAAAGGACTGTCATCTTTATTGCGTGCTGATACTTATCAGTATCCGAAGACTCCCATTGTTCGTCTAACTTTTTTTCGGCAGTCTCGGCGGCTTCAAGTATTGGTGTTGTTTCCCGAGCTGTTGTATAAGCCAGGATATATCCAATTGAGCCGTCAGAAAGCTGGATTTTATGAAATTTTCTGTTATCCTCTCCGACTACATAAGGCTCCAAAACAGTCACTCGTGCTCCTTTGCTGACCTCACTTATACTCCCTGAATAAGTGGGGTTTTTTGTAACATTTACAGTGCCGCCATATACAATATACGCGGTATCACCCGCCTTTAGTTCAGCTGCGAACGCAACAGTACAAAGCAGCATAAATGCGCAAAACATGGCTGTTAAAATTTTCTTCAACATAATAATTCCCCCTTGCATTTTTAAATAATTTATGTTATTATACATTATATACCGTACACCGATGTACGATGCAAGGGGTTTGGAGCAAAAAAATGAAAAACGAAAAAAATTTATTTACAATCGGTGAAGTTGCGAAAGCAGTAAAGGTAACACGGCGGATTATTCTCAATTATGAGGACAAAGGCCTTATAATTTATGATGTGAAAAACGGAGAAAACGGAAATCGTTATTACTCGATGGACACGCTGGCAAAAGTTTATACCATCAGAAACCTACAGAAGCTCGGACTGTCGCTGGACGAAATACGCGGATACCTTGACGGTGATATTGATTTAATGCCACTTATACGGCGGCTTGAGGACCTTCGCGACACAATTAATATGAATATAGAAAAGCTCTATGAACGTGTAAACGATTATAACAATAACATAAAGATAATTGACGTTGAAGAACAAACGGTTTATCGCCGAATGTATGTTGCAAATGACGTTGCTTCAAGAACTGATTTATTACGCAAAACAGCCCTTGAATCAGTACAGAAATACGGGTCATACTCTAATAGGCGTATGTATTTTATCGAGCATCCCATATCATCGCCCGAAGAGACCGTATGCTGTGCTATTGTTCCGCCCGAGAGCCGTGGAACAAATGTAGTGACACTTCCGAAAAGTTCCGCTATATGCACTTATCACCACGGCCCATATGAACAGATTTCGTCTGCTCTTAAAAAATTAATAGCGTATGCAGACAAAAACAAGATTGAGTTATCGGGAGCTTGCCGATACGTTTTCCTTGAAGGACCGCCCCATCATAAAGACAAAAAACTGTTTATCACACAGGTTCTTGTCTTTATGAAATAATCGGTTTCTTAATATTACAGAAACGTGGATTCGGTCATATTCTCCGACACCGAAATATTTGAAAGTATATCTTTATAGTCATATAATCACCCGTTTTGAATTTTGTGTACAGATGAGTCTAATATGTAATTTTATTTTCTACTCATATTTCAGATTTTCAACAACCGAATAAAAGTCTTCTCGGGTTGCGCTCTCATCATCGCATACTGAGAAAAACTCATCTTCGTCAAATCCGAGATAATTTCCAAACCGATTCTCTATAAATTCAGCATAACTATCTAAATCAAAGAAAATATCAACCCCTATATTCGGCTCATTCTCACCGGCTATTGCCGAACTGTACATTCTGACTATATTTCCCATTCTGATTTCACCACCCGTTATTCTCTCTCCTCTTTTCACCAGCGGCTTAATATTATCCCAAAAATCTATGTATCTTTTGTTTTTAATGTATACAATAGGATGCTGTTTTTTCAATTCTTTAAAAAATATTTCTGTTTCATAATCCGAATGACAGTCTGTAAGAAATTTTTCTGTCTTCTCGCTTGAGTCATCCATATTTTTTACATTTATGCCGCCCATTTTATCGCTAACCGACCTTCGGTATATTGTTCTTAATTTATTCAGCATGGCATCATATGAACTCGAAATATAAAAAATACTTTCGGCTCTTTCGTTTTTTTTGATTGACGCAATTAAAAAATACAATTCATCGCATAACTTAGTTTTGCTCTGATTCCTATACTTACACGTTTCTTTTAATTTTAGTTTAATCATTAAAAAATTCCTCCTATTCGTTTATGATTGACATTATTAGATTATTCTCATCGCCTCTTTGCATTTTCTGATTTCAGAGTTCTTAATTTCCTATATTTTAACATTTTAGCTCAATCTTGTCAATACCAAAAGTGTCAAATTTTAGGTTTACATTTAATAAAAATACTACAATTTTTACATTAAATGCAATTTTTTGCTATTTTATTAATAAATTCCGGCTTTTTGCCTGTTTTCAAAAAGGTTTACATAAATATTATCATCTCTATAATCACCGCAAAATTAATGGAGTTTGTGACTGCCAACTTACTTATGACAACATTCAATCCGCTCCATGCCTTTATTATTACTCTAATGTTTAACCGATGTGTTATTCTTTATTTTAAACAATATCATAAGAAGTATAAATACGCAGAACACATTTATACTTACATATAATGTCAATGACAAAGTCACGGCAAGCTCACCCTTTTTCATATCGGTGAACGGAAAAAGGCCTCACAAATTATCGCCGAGTTAAACGAAATCGGCGGAAGAAACGGAATCGGCATTTATGATGTGGTTGAAAACCGGCTTGTCGGAATGAAATCAAGGGGCGTCTACGAAACTCCCGGCGGAACAATTCTCTATCGCGCTCACGAAATCCTTGAAACATTGACGCTGGACAAGGAAACCGCTCATAAAAAGAAGGAACTTGCTATAACATTCGGTGAGCTTGTATATGACGGAAAGTGGTTCACTCCTCTTCGTCATGCGCTGTCTGCCTTTGTCACCGATACTCAGGAAAACGTAACCGGAAAAGTCAGACTTCGCCTATACAAAGGAAACATAATAAATGCCGGAGTTTGGTCCCCTTACTCACTTTACCGCGAGGACATTGCCACATTTGATGCAGGCGGCGAATATTGCCAGTCCGACGCAACAGGATTCATAAGCATCTATGGTCTTCCTACAAGGGTTCAGTCAAAGGTAAATGCTGAGTCAAAAAAGACACAGATTTAATGACTTTTCCGTCATTGGACAGGTATACAAGAGAGCATAGATACTTAACTATACTAAATACAGGTGCGTAGAAAATGCCCATAGGACTTTTAGTTATATTATCGGCAATATATTGTCAAATTGCTTTGGCTTTTGGATGTATTTCGGATTTCATAAGATATTAGGTAAGTTTTTATGTTTTCTTGTTGTAATAAATTACTAAAAATAATTGATTTGGATAAAATCTTTATATAAATTTTAAAGTCCGCCTTGCTTGACAAATAACCGTCTCAGGTGTATAATATGTCAAAAAGAAGCAAAGGCGCTTAATATGATGATTTTATCCGAATCCTCATATTAAGTGCTTTTTCATTTATCTATACTTATTGAAAGCTATTGAAAGGAGGGGTTTAAATGGATGGCTTGTCTGAAAAACTTATGGAAGAGCTAAACAGTGCGACAGCGTTTACCATTCCTATAGGAAACGGAATTCCGATTTCGATGTCGCTTGCGGTAAGCTGGGGTATAATGCTTCTTTTGGTTGTTGCTTCGATTTGGTTTACACATAATATGAAGCTTGTTCCGGGCAGGAAACAGGCGGCTGTTGAAATGGCTGTCGAATGGATATACAAGTTCTTCACCGACTTGCTCGGCGAAGAGGGAAAGAGGTATATTCCGTATCTCGGAACGGTTCTGCTTTATATTGGACTATCCAACTTATGCGGACTGGTCGGAATCACCCCACCCACAAAGGAGCTTAACATTACCGCGGGGCTCGCCATAATGAGCATTGTGCTCATAGAAGCCGCGGGAATCCGCGCCAAGGGAGCAAAAGGTTGGCTTAAAAGCTTCGCCGAGCCTGTTGCGTTTGTTGCTCCTATAAACGTACTTGAAATTTTCATCAGACCGCTGTCGCTGTGTATGCGGCTGTTCGGCAACATCCTCGGCGGATTCGTAGTTATGGAGCTGATTAAGCTTGTTGCACCGGTTCTGGTGCCTATTCCGTTCAGCTTTTACTTTGACATCTTTGACGGATGTATTCAGGCTTATGTTTTTGTATTCCTGACCTCGCTGTTCATTAAAGAAGCAATCGAGTAAAGTCACTGTCGGATACATAAACCGTTAATTAAACTTTGAAAAGAATTATAAAATCAGATATTAAAATTGGAGGAATGAATTATGGGAACATTAATAGCAATCGGTGCAGGAATCGCAGTTTTAACAGGCGTAGGCGCAGGTATCGGTATAGGTATAGCAACGGGTAAGGCTTCAGAGGCTATCGCAAGACAGCCGGAGGCAAAGGGCGATATAAACAAGGCTCTGCTTTTGGGCTGTGCCCTGGCAGAGGCAACCGCAATCTACGGCTTTGTAATCGCCGTGCTGGTAATTCTGTTCTTAAAATAAACCGGGAGGCGAAAAAGTATGTTGACGCTGAATTGGGAAATCATCTGGACTTTTGTAAACATTCTGGTCTTGTTTTTTCTGCTTAAGTTCCTATTATTTAAGCCGGTCACAAATATGCTTGATAAACGGAAGAAGCTTATAGAAGAACAGCTTGCGGCGGCAGCAAAAAGCAAGAAAGAGGCCGCCGAAGAGAAACAGTCATACGCCGGAATGATTAAATCGGCAAACGCCGAGGCGGACAAGATTTTAAAGGACGCCAAGGAAAGAGCCGATCAGGCATACCAATACACTATGAAACAGGCCGAAGAGGACGCAAAAGCACGTATCAAACAAGCTGAAAAGCAGATAGAAAGAGAACACGAGCAGATGCTTCAAAACGCAAAGGACGAGGTTGCCGCTCTCGCATCGCTTGCCGCCGGCAAGCTGGTTGAAAAGCGTATAGACAGTCAGACCGAGCAGAACCTCTTAGATGAATTTATCGCAGAGGCAGGTGCTCTTCAATGACAGTTTTTGCCGACACCTGTGCGAAGGCTCTGCTTGACTTGAACATAAGCAAGGAAGAAATACAAAGCTGCAAGGCCCTATTCTCAGACATGGCTCTGTCAAATGCCCTCAATAATCCAACGGTTGAACTAAACGAAAAGGAAGCTGTCATAGACAAGCTCTTTCCCAAGGCAACACAAAGTTTTTGGAAGCTTTTATGCTCCGATGGCTGGATTAATGAAGCGGAAAACATTTTTGAGGCATACGATGCCGCGATTCTCAAAAAGGAAAACTGTGTTTCCGCCGAGCTGACTTATGTAACCGAGCCGAGTGATGAGCAAAAGGAAAAAATAAAAGAAATGATTTGCAGAATAAAAAAGGCTGACAGTGTCAGACTCAGCTGCCGTGCCGATAAGGCCTTAATCGGCGGCTATTGTCTGCAAATAGGTGACACTAAATATGATAAAAGCATCCGAAGCGGACTTGAAAGCCTGCAGAGGGCGCTTAGACGGAGGTGAGTGGTTTGAGTACCATCAAACAAGATGAAATACTCTCTGTTTTAAAAAATGAAATTGAGAATTTTGAATCAAAAACACAGATAAGCGAAACCGGACAGGTAATTCAGATTCATGACGGTATCGCCAATGTCTATGGAATAAACCACGCTATGTACGGTGAACTTGTGGAATTTGAAACCGGTATATACGGAATAGTTCAAAATATTGAATACAAGTCGGTCGGCGTGGTACTTCTCGGAAGTGATGAGGGGCTTCGCGAAGGTTCCTCGGTTAAACGAACGGGAAGGAAGGCCGGTGTTCCGGTCGGGTACGGAATGATAGGAAGGGTTGTAAACGCTCTCGGCGAGCCGATTGACGCGCTCGGTTCTATCAAGTCTGACGACTTCTTTCCTATCGAAAACGATGCCCCCGGCGTAACCGAAAGAAAATCAGTAACCGTTCCGCTTCAGACGGGAATCTTATCCATCGATTCTATGTTTCCTATCGGCCGCGGTCAGCGGGAATTGATTATAGGCGACCGTCAAACGGGTAAGACCTCAATCGCGATAGATACAATACTTAATCAAAAGGGTCAGGATATGATTTGTATTTATGTTGCGATAGGTCAAAAGGCATCAACCATTGCAAAGCTGGTTGAAACCCTGAAAAAGCACGGCGCTATGGAATATACGATTGTTATGTCGGCGTTTGCGAGTGACCTCGCTTCTCTTCAATACATAGCCCCGTATGCAGGCACCGCTATGGCGGAATACTTTATGAAGCAGGGCAAGGATGTACTTATAGTATACGATGATTTATCAAAACACGCGGCCGCATACCGTGAAATGTCGCTTCTGCTTCAGCGTCCGCCCGGCCGTGAAGCATATCCCGGTGATGTATTCTATCTTCATTCACGTCTCTTAGAGCGTTCAAGCAGGCTCGATGATGCCCACGGCGGCGGTTCGATAACTGCCCTTCCTATTATCGAAACTCTGGCGGGTGACGTATCGGCATACATCCCGACAAACGTAATATCTATAACAGACGGTCAGATTTTCTTAGAGAGTGAGTTGTTTTTCGCAGGTGTCCGTCCGGCAGTAAACGTAGGCCTATCGGTATCACGTGTCGGCGGTGCCGCTCAGACAAAGGCAATGAAAAAGGCCTCGGGCGGTCTGAGACTTGACCTTGCTCAGTTCCGTGAGATGGAGGTATTCACTCAGTTCAGTTCGGATCTTGACAGTGCGACAAAGGAGCTTTTAGCACACGGAAACAGGCTTATGGAACTTCTCAAACAGCCGCTTTCGCATCCGCTTAAGCTCCATGAAGAAGTCATCCTCCTCTGTGCCGCCAAGAACAGAATGTTTTTGGACGTTCCGGTTAAAGAGATGAAGAATTTCAGACAAGAGCTTCTTTCATACTTTGAAAGCACCGAGCCCGATTTGATTCGTGAAATTGAGGAAAAATGCGAGCTTACCGAAGAAGTCGAAAATAAAATCAAGGATACCGTTGTTAAATTTAAAAGCAGGTGATAAGCTATGGCAAATATGCGCGAAATCAGGACGCGAATGAACAGCGTAAACGAGATTATGAAGATTACGAATGCTATGTATCTGATTTCTTCTTCCAAATTAAAAAAAGCGAGAAAACAGCTTGAAGCAACAGAACCCTACTTTTTGGGGCTTCAAAGCACGATGCGCGACATCTTAGAGCACACACCCGAGTTTGAGCATATCTACTTTGATAAACGCCCCGAAATTCCCGAAGAGGAACGAAAAATCAGCTACATAGTATTTACCTCTGACAAAGGGCTTGCCGGCTCGTTTAACCATACTATGGTTAAAATGGCCGAGGAGGAAATGTCAAAGCACAAAAACACCTCGCTTTTTGTTGTCGGCCAGTACGGAAGAGCCTATTTCGCAAACAGAAAGGTTATGGTAGACGGTGAGTTTTTATACACGGCTCAGGATCCGAACTTCTACCGCGCACGCTCAATGGCTGAGAGTATGATTGAGCTTTTTAAGCATGGCTATACCGATGAGGTTCGTGTAATATACACCGGTATGGTAAGCCCTATTAAATCAGAGCCTCAGATGCTTAAGCTTCTTCCGCTTGAACGCGAAACGTTTAAACACGCGCCGAATGAATATAAATACGGCGAAGCAGACTTCACCCCTTCGCCTGAGCGGGTTATGGACTATCTTGTGCCGAGTTACCTCCGCGGCCTGCTCTATGGCGTAATGGTAGAGTCCTTTTCAAGCGAGCACAACGCGCGTATGGCGGCAATGGATGCCGCGACAACCAGCGCAAAGGATATGATTCGCGATTTATCGCTGCTTTATAACCGTGCACGTCAGGACGCCATTACTCAGGAGATAACCGAGGTAGTAAGCGGCGCAAACGGACTAAAAAAATAGAGAAAGGAGCTTTATAAATGCAAAAAGAAATGCAAAAGGGGAAAATTGTTCAGGTATTCGGCCCTGTAGTGGATGTCACCTTTGATGACGGATACCTTCCTATGATAAAAGACGCTCTTATAATTGACAATCACGGCCGCCGGGCGGTTATGGAGGTTGCTCAGCATATGGGCAACAACACAGTGCGCGCCGTTATGCTTACCTCAAGCGAAGGCCTTCAAAAGGATATGGAGGTTACCGCAACAGGCTCTTGTATAAAGGTTCCTGTCGGTGAGCAGACTCTCGGAAGAATGTTCAACGTCCTCGGTGAGACAATCGACGGCAGAGAACAAATCGACGGTTCTGAAAAATGGGAAATTCACCGCGATCCGCCGAGCTTTGAACAGCAAAGTCCGGTGGTAGAAATTCTGGAAACGGGAATCAAGGTTATCGACCTTCTTGCCCCATACGCAAAGGGTGGCAAAATCGGCCTTTTCGGCGGCGCCGGTGTCGGCAAGACCGTACTCATTCAAGAGCTTATACATAATATAGCAACCGAACACGGCGGATATTCAATCTTTACCGGTGTCGGCGAGCGTTCAAGAGAGGGTAACGACCTTTGGATGGAAATGAAGGAATCAGGCGTTCTCAGCAAGACAGCGCTTGTTTTCGGTCAGATGAACGAGCCTCCCGGCTCAAGAATGAGGGTTGCTCAAACCGGTCTTACTATGGCGGAATACTTCCGTGACAAGGAAAAACAGAATGTGCTTCTGTTTATAGATAACATTTTCAGATATGTTCAGGCAGGTTCTGAGGTATCGGCTCTTCTCGGAAGAATGCCTTCGGCTGTCGGTTATCAGCCGACCCTTGCCACCGAGATGGGTGAACTTCAAGAGAGAATCACATCGACAAAAGACGGTTCGGTCACCTCTGTTCAAGCGGTCTATGTACCTGCCGATGATTTGACCGACCCTGCACCGGCAATAACGTTTGCTCACCTCGATGCGACAACCGTTCTTTCACGAAAGATTGTGGAACAGGGTATATATCCTGCGGTTGACCCGCTTGAATCATCATCGCGTATTCTCGAACCCGACGTTGTGGGCGAACGGCATTATGAAATAGCCAGAAAGACCCAGGAACTTTTACAGAAATACAAGGAATTACAGGACATCATAGCCATCCTCGGTATGGATGAGCTGGACGAAGCGGATAAACTCTCGGTTTATCGTGCAAGAAAAATTCAAAAATTCCTGTCACAGCCTTTTCATGTTGCTGAAACATTTACCGGAATCCCGGGCAGATATGTTCCTCTGTCGGAAACACTCGATGGCTTTGAGGCAATCATTTCAGGCGAGATGGATGACTGTCCCGAATCCGCATTCCTTATGGCGGGAAATATCGATGAGGTTCGTGAGAAGGCAAAGCAAATGCCGGCGGATTAACTTGAAATATTCAATTATTTCAAATTACTTCTTCATCAGAAGGGAGCGAATATAAAATGGCAAAGACCTTTCAGCTTCAAATCATCTCCTGCGACAGACAGTTCTATGACGGCCCTTGTGAAGCGCTCGTATTTGACGGTCTGGACGGCGAATACGGTGTCCTTCCGGGTCATGAGCCTATGGTCACCTGTCTGACAGCGGGGGAGCTTCGCTATAAAGTTGACGGCGAGTGGCACTATGCGGCAATAAGCAACGGTTTTATAGCCGTTAATCCTATTAAAACCACCATTATGGCAGACACAGCCGAATCCCCAGAAGAAATCGATGTTCGGCGTGCAAACGAGGCGAGACTCCGCGCCGAAGAGCTTCTTCGCCAAAAACAGAGCATACAGGAATATTATCATGTTCAGGCGGCACTCAACCGAGCTATGAACCGACTCAGGGTTACAAAACGGCATATGCACTAATATCCTTGTTAATTATCGATAGAACAGCAATACTTAACCGAAAATATTATTGCAAGACTACAAAATTCCGCCGATATGTTGACATCTTGCGGTTTAGGTCTTATAATAGATATGATGTGCCTTGACAGGATCACGGCACAATAACATAAAATAAAGGATCGGAAACGTATGAAAAACAAACATCTATCATTTTTTGCTGACGGAATTATGTCAGGCGTGCTTCTTTGTATCGGCTGTGCGGTTAGCCTGTCTGTTGATTCAAAAATTGTCGGAGCATTTCTGTTCAGCCTTGGACTTTTAGCAATAATCACATTTAAGTTTGGTTTGTATACCGGAAAGGCGGGCTATATGGCTATGCGTCCGCCGTCATATATTATAGAGGTTATTTTAACTATTTTAGGGAACATCGCCGGCTCGGCACTGGGCGGCGGACTCTTGAACCTCACCAAGCTCGGCGGAAAGATTTATGAACACTCGGCTGAACTCATCGGCACGAAGACGGCTGACTCGATGCTCAGTGCTTTTATTCTCGCTGTATTCTGCGGAATACTTATGTTCACAGCCGTTGAAGGCAACAAGCAGGCCACAGAAAGGGGCAACTTCACAGGCGGATTATTTATCGTGGTTCTTCCGGTTATGGTGTTTATCCTGTGCGGATTCAATCACAGCATTGCGGATTTATCTTACTTTTTCATAAGCCGCTATGCTTATGCGGCTGAATTTGTTCCGTATATCTTAATCGTTATTTTAGGAAACGCAGTCGGATGTATGGCGATTCCGCTTATTAAAAAGCTTTCAACAAATAAATTATAACCTAAAAAGACGCGGGGCTAATTCCCCGCGTCTTTTACTCTGTCTCTGATGCAGTATCTTCAGGGATATAATCATGCGGATTTACCGTTTTTTCGTTTAGGCTGACCTCAAAATGAAGATGCGGCTTTTCGGCCGATTCCGCCGCTGCGGTTGCTCCCACTCTTCCGATTTTTGCTCCGGTTTTGACTTCATCACCGACTGCGACCTCATCGGTCTCAGCAAGATTTGAATAAATCGTCCTAAGTCCGCCGTTGTGCAGCACAATCACCGTCCTGCCTAACATTCCGTTATCGCTCACCGCCTCAACAATGCCGTCCGCGGCGGCAAGAACCTCCGTTCCCTCCTCGGCGTATATGTCGATGCCGTCATGTGTACGCCAATCCTGCATAGTTTCGGAATATACCAGCTCGTCACCCGAATAATCTTTGGTAACAGCACCCCTCACAGGCAATGTAATTGAGGGCTTTCCCCCGTCCTGTTTTTGTGAATTATTCTTGTCATCACTCTTGTCGGTCTGAGCTGGTTCCGATGTCTGTTCGGATTTTTCGTCCGTCCTTTCTTCCTGCTTCGGAACAGCCTGTGCAGCGGTCGCTGCGGCCTTTTGATTATAATCATTCTCGGCCTTTTCCTCGTTCCTGTTCGTCTCGGTTTGTGCTTCTTCCACTGCGTTTTTCCATGCCGAACTGTCAAAATTCTTCTTGTCGGCTGAGCTTCTCGAAACAGCGGCATTCATAACCACTCCAAAAGCAATAACTACCGCCGCAACCACTCCGATAACCGCAAGACTTTTTGTATTCAGCACACTGTTCTTCTGCTGTTTTTGCTTGTTTTTGTCATTCACATAAATCACCTCATCGATATTATAAACCAAATCGGTAAATTTATACATTCTATTCAATATTAAAAGTCTGACACCTGCATTATTAAAAACCTATTTCACGTGCAAGGCTTTTAAGCGTCTCCGCACTTGACCTGAGGCCATGGATTTCTTCATCCGAAAAATCAATCTGAAGTATTCTCTCCGCCCCTCCGGCACCGACAATAGTCGGAACGGACAGACAAATATCCGAGATTCCGTACTCACCCTCCATAAGGCTCGATACGGTCAGAATTGAATTTTCGTCGCCGACTATACACTCCACTATGCGTTTGACCGCAAGCGCAATCGCATAGTATGTTGAACCCTTCTTGTCGATAATCTCATACGCCGCGTTCTTGGTTTTTGTAAAGTATTCCTCCTTACAGATATTGCTTGATATACAAGCGCCGCCGTTTTTACAGTAATCCTCAACATTCATACCGGCGATGCTCGTTACCGACCACGCCGCAACCTCAGAATCACCATGCTCACCAATGATATACGTGTGAACATTTCTCGTATCGATATTTGCATTCTCGCCGATTAAATATTTAAGTCTTGACGTATCAAGAACCGTTCCCGACCCGATGACACGATTCTTAGGAAGCCCCGAAATCTTATGTGTGATATAGGTCAGTATGTCCACCGGATTGGTAACAACCATAAGAAGCGTTTCGTCTGTGCAATACTTCATTACTCTTCCGATTATGCTCTTAAAAATATCAGCATTTCTGCGCAGAAGGTCTGTGCGTTTCTCGCCCTCTCTCTGGCTTGCTCCGGCAGTGATAATAACCATATCACTGTCCTTTATCTCGCTGTAATCCCCGGCTATAACCCGAACCGGCGTAACAAAGCTAACGCCGTGACTCATATCCATTGCGTCACCCTCGGCCTTATCCTTATTCACATCAATAAGCACGATTTCAGACACAAGTCCGCTCATCATCAAGGTATAAGCAATGGTCGAGCCTACATTTCCCGCGCCGATAACAGTAATCTTACCCTTAAACATTAAATCACCTCATTATATTAATATTAATTTCAGATATTTTATTATTTGCGTAAATTTAACTGTTTATGCTCTATTTTTCAACTATAATTTCATTTGTGTCTCCATAAGACATCTTGACAAACACCGTATCCCCCTGAGAAATATCCGCTGTGCTTCCGATTCTCAGTCTCTTTCGGTTTTTATCATAAACATACACCGCGGCTCCGCTGAGCGAAACCGTTCTGAGAACATCTCCGGCGTCATATGCCGAGACCATCAGCTTGTTTTCAAAACGCTCTTTCACAACAGCATGAGCGGTATACAGCTCGCTGAAATAATTTTCGGAATTCAGCGGCGAATAATCGCCTGTATTTTTCTCATAAAGCCGCCCGCTATCTATCATATCCGATGTCAGCATCATTCTGAAACTCCTGCAATGGCTCTTGCTGTCCGAGTAATACTGAATCACCTCTCCCGCCTTAAACGGATTGTTTCCGTTCTCGGTAATTATTTTTGTATAATCGGGAAGCCAGCCGTCGGTTTTGTCATCGCCGCCGTCATTGTCAAAATAGATATATCCTTCCTCGCCCTTGGTATAGACCGAAAGCTTAAGACACGCCTCGCCGTCGGCATTGTTGATAACCTCGCTGTCTCTGATAACAGCCACCGGGTCATAAGCCTCAACCCCTCTTTCCCGGCTTCCGTCCGAATAAACCACCGCCGCACCCGCGACATAGCTATCCGATACATCATAAAGCTCAACCTTATAGTCAAAATCGGTTATAAGGCTTCCGCGGTTGCCTGTCTCATACTTATTCATATCACTCATATCCTTAGGAACAATAAACACAGGTGTCCTTGCATCAAGCTGGTACTTTGATGCAAAGACGCATAACGAGCCGCCGTAATATTTGGATGAATCCGACTTAAAAGCAAGATTAAACGTATCTGTTCCGACCGCACCTTTAATATTTTCCGCCGTTTCAATCGCCGAAATTGTTTTGTCCGCCCTTCTGTGAATTCTTAAAAGCTGCGGCGCAAGCGCAGAAATTTCAGCGGTTTTGTTTGCCGCTCCGTTAAGCCGCGTACTGCCCGATGTACTGCACACAGCTACCTCTCCGTCGGCAGTGATTATTCTAAGCATAGGCGAATCGCCGAACACTCCGCCGCCGTCGGCGGCCTGAAGATAGACATACTCCTCCGCTCCGCCTCGCTCTATGGCAAAAATACGCTTATTCATATCAAAAAATGCCGTGATCTCTGCCCCGGGCGAAGGCTCTCCGCCGATTTTTGCATAACCGTCTGTTGTTTTATATTCCGTCCCGTCAATCGTGAGCGCATCCTCTCTCATAGACGATACCTTTCCCGAAACGCTGTCATTTCTGACGGAAACGCGCATAACCCTGCCGTCCTCGCTTATTGCATAGGAAATTATATCATTTTTGCATATCTCAACATCATTAAACTCGGTTTCCTCGCCGTATGCGTATACATGACAGGATTCTGACCTGTTAGCATCAAGTTCAAAGCTTCCGCCGAGGCGATCGGTTATCTTATCCGAAAGCCGCGCGCTGTTTGCGGCAATTCTGTCGGTGTAATTCCAGACAAGAATCACATCGGTGCTTCCGCCGTTTCTGATTAAATCCATATATCCCGAACTCAAATTTATCTCATCAGACACCCCAACTCGGCTTTTGTATCTTCCGTTATAGACTATCCGCGTATTGGCGTTTACTGAAATGTTCTTCTCTTTTTCACCCGAATCCTCATATACGATTTTGTTTCCGTCAAGTTTTATAAACTTATCGGCGGTTATTCGTGTGAGCTCACCGCCGCGCGGCTCTGCATACAAAATTACATCATCCTTGACATAGCATTTTGCATTTCTGCCGAGAAGCTCCTCCGCATTAAAGCCGGCCGATTTGTACGTTCTGTCGCCCACGGTTATTATATTCCGTCCGCTTTGAATATCACTTATGACCGACATACCGCCGGCACTGTTAATTATCCCCTCGACAATATCCGTTCCGAGGTATTTGTGAAGAACCGTCTCGCCGTTTTTTATATACTCCGCGCCTTCGCCGAAGCTGCTTTGATAAATAAGCTCAGCTTCAAGAACGTTTGAAATCATCTGTGCACACTCGCCGCGGCTTATGCCCGAATTTTCATCGGTTATATTCAACCCGTCATAAATACCGAGTCTTTTTGCATACATTCGATAACCGTCAGGGTATCCTCCGCTATCCGCTGCCGCCGCGGAATATCCAAGCGAACACACAAGCATCTTTGCCGCCTGAATGTATGTAACCTTGGCATTAGGCTCAAAGTTTCCGTTTCCGTCACCGTTAATTACTCCGTGACGATACAGAGCCGCAACATAAGCCGCCGCCCAATTATCCGCCGAAACATCATTAAATACCCTCTCACCGTTTCCCCCCGATGAAAGAGCCAGTATTTCAGCGTTAAGCTTTGAAAATTCTGCTCTTGACACCTTCTCATACGGCTTAAATTCATACTTATTATACCCACTGACCAGGCCTAAACCTTTAAGCTTAGCAACGGCCGATTCAAAGGGCGTTCCCACACAGTCGGAAAAACCCGCACCGCCGTCAGCCTTGTACCTTGCGCAAACGCTTGAAAGCATAGGTGACCATTCTACCTCACTCTTATCACTGAATATTATTTTTACAAATTTCTGATTACTATTAAGGTTTCTCAATGAGTAGGTAACAGGAATCCACTTCCAGTCCTCTCTTTTTGTCACCTTTATATCGGGTTTGACCCCCTGCCAGTTCTCACCGTCCTCCGATGCCTCAAAAGAAAAATGCGGAATGTCATTCGTATACTTAAAATAGGTATAAAATATGGGATACATTCCCTCTTTAACCTCATACTCAAGCCACTCCGCCGTATTTGTGCTCCTTCTGAACATACTGTAGTCGGTGTCATAGGCATAATAATCCTCTTCGGGCACAGTATATGCAAATAAATTTTCACTGTGTTTATACGCCGAATTAAAATCCGTACACTCGTCAATCAAAATCGCGTCAGCCGATTCGATTTTCTCTTCTTTATTTATTGAATTTTCAGCCGCCGAAGAATCGACCTCGGCCGCATATATGTGCGACAGGCACGAAAGCATAACCGCCGATGTCAGCACCGCCGCACATAATCGCCTAAAGCGCATAGCTCTCTCTCCTATTTTTCATTTTCATATGCTATATATCTCGCCGCATAGGCCAGGTCTATTATGTCTATTTCTCCGTTTTTGTCAACGTCACAGAGTCTGTTTTCTTCCGTAACATCACAGGCGAAATTTTTAACGATAAAATCTATATCGTCCTTGGTTATCTTATTGTCTCCGTCAATGTCGCCGGGAAGCGGAGCGCACAGAACAAACTCGGCATCGCGCGAAAGCTCGCCCGATGATGCCCTGACCTTAAACTTTGTGTCCGCCTTCATATCCGCGGAAAGCGTTATAATTCCGTCCTCCGAAAGGCTAAATTTTTCGGAGTTTTCACCTATAACCTCCCACTTAATTTCCCCGCTGCATTTCTCGCCTATCTGGTCGAGAATTTCCGCTTCAAGGGTAATCTGTTTCGTGTCATACATCGGAAGGGTGAGCTCCTCCGCCGTAACAATCTTGATTTCGGTCGGTTCGGATTCACCTACGTTTGCCCAAATTCCCGCGAAGTATGGATTCCACCAATTTTCAAGGTTTTCTTCCTCTCCCCATACGGCTTTGAGGCATCTCACTCCGCTCAGCTTTTCGGCGGTATACACAGCCTTTGTCCACCTGTTATCCGCCGGTATAATTGTCTCGGTCTTAACCTCCGCCTTTGTCCACGTCTTTCCGTCCTTTGAGATTTCAAAGCTCATCGGCGCAACATCTTCGGGAAGGTGATAGCTCTCGGCCTTAAACTCAGTCAGATATGGTATTTCATAGACAACCCACGCTTCACCCTTTTTTTCATTACGTCTCAGAATTTTGTCGGCGTCATACATATCGTGTTTTTCATCGGCCAAAACCGTATAGTCCTGAACATTAAAACTCTCTTTGGCATTTTCAAGAGTATTAAACTTTAGCTTATACTCTGTGTCATTTTCTGCATATGTCGTAAGCGACAATATGAGCATTCCTATCAGCATTAGTGAAACAATTCTCTTTAACCTCATTTTAAATCACCCCCGTCCGAATTTATAAAACGGTAAATCATTGCCGCCGCTTCGGCTCTTGTTATCTCCGACCGCGGATTAAAATGTCCGTCAGAGCTTCCGTTGATAACCCCTGCCGAATACAGAACGTCAACCGCGTGTTTAGCAAAGTCCGAAATCCCGCTTTCGTCCTCAAACTCACAATTTTCTCTTATCGCTTTCAGCGGCTTTCCCCATATTAATTTTCCGCGTTCTATTACAACGGAGGCTTCTTCCCTTGTTATATTGCTTTCCGGTCTGAACCCACCGTCGGCGTCGCCGCCCATTATTCCGAGCTGTGCCGCTTTCTGAACCGCTTCTGTATACCATTCTCCGCCTGAAACGTCAGAAAATTCAGCAGAGAGATTCGGGTTATATTTCACATTCGGAAGCAGGCTCATAATCTTGGCGAACTCCGCCCTTGTTATCGGCGCTTCGGGTTTAAAGCTGTTGTCCTCATAGCCGTTAATGATTCCGCCTTCAGCAAGTTTTGAAATCGCCTCGTATGCCCAAAAGCTTTTATCCACATCACTGTAAAGGCTTTTATCTTCAGCGGGTTCTTCGTTAATTTTCGGTTCGTTGGGTTTTTCGACCCCCGTTGTGGTGGTAGGCCTTCCGCTGAACGAACCTCCTCCCGCTCCGCCGCGGCCGCCTCCTCCTCCACCGCTTGAAGGTCTGTCCTCTTTAACCGGCTCATCACTTTTGACTGATATGTTCACATATTTTTCGAGATCGTTTAAGGTGCAATATGTCATATCCGAAAAGACCTCCTTAAACGCTTTTAGTGTCACATTTGAATCCCCGCTTGTCTTTGCCGAAAATTCAAGCGTAACAACCGTTTCGGTATCCTCTGATTTTTTGTCACCCATCTGTGTAAAAGCAACCAAAAGCTCGCCGTTTAAATCCTTCTCTATCCTGATTGAATCGTCATCGGCATACTTCACATCAGATTTTTTGTGTTCAAGCTTGTCTGAATCAAATTTAAGCTCAGCTTCAAACGCATATATTCCGTTTCGGGGTGCAAGCGAAATATTAACATACACCGTATCACCCGCCTTAAAATCGTTGACGGGCAATGCCATATCCGCCGAAAATTCCGTTTCGGATTTCACCGGCAAAGGCGGAATTTTTGTCGGCTCGGTCGGCTCGGTCGGCTCGGTCGGCTCGGCCGGTTCGGTCGGTTCGGTCGGTTCGGTCGGTTCGGTCGGCTCGGTCGGCCTGGTTAAGTCTGACGATATTCCGGTCGGCTTGTTATTTTCTGTAGCTTTTCCGCCACCGACCTCATTTTGCGCAAATGCGGCTCCGCTCTGTGTGAGCATTGCCGCAATTAAAACAGTACATAAAAGCTTTTTCATAGCCTAAGTCCTCATTTATCAGTTGTTTTTATAGAATTCTCTATAGCCTTTATAAGCCATAAACACGTCCAGCTTGTTTGAAAGCTCAAACGGCGAGTGCATCGAAAGAAGCGGAACGCCCGCGTCGATTACATCAATATCAAGGTTCGCCACGAACTGTGCTATAGTTCCGCCGCCGCCGCAGTCAACCTTTCCGAGTTCGCCCATCTGCCACTTTACATCATTATCGTTAAATATTCTGCGGATTTTAGCGACCAGCTCTGCGCAGGCATCGCTCGCGCCGCCCTTTCCTCTTGAACCCGTGTACTTTGTCAGTACAAGTCCGCCGCCGAATATTGCACAATTCTTCTTTTCGCTTACCTCCGGATAGTTCGGGTCAAACGCCGTTCCCACATCCGCCGAAAGGCAAGTCGAATTACTCAGCGTCTCGCGCAGGGTTATATCATTGTAATCACTCTTGCACATCGAACAAATCTTTGCCATAACATTTTCAAAATATCTTGACTGCATACCTGTTGCGCCCATAGAGCCAACCTCCTCTTTGTCGACAAGCAGGCAAACCGAAGTATGTTCCGGCTCCTTCATTTCCATAACCGCACGCAGGGCAGTATATGCACACACTCTGTCGTCCTGGCCATAGCCGCCTATCACGCTTCGGTCAAAGCCAATATCACGCGCCCCAAATGCCGGAACGACTTCAATCTCACTGCTGAGTAAGTCCTCTTCTACTATATCATACTTTTCATTTAAAAGCTTTAAAACCGCGAACTTAACGCCCTCCTTTATATCGGGGTCGTCACAGCCGATGTTTCCGACAAGGACATTAAGGTTCTCGCCCGAAATTGCCTCGCTGAGCTTCTTTGACATCTGAGCGACCGCAAGATGCGGAAGAAGGTCCGAAACACAGAATACAGGGTCTTTTTCATCCTCGCCGACAACTATTTTTATCTGAGTTCCGTCCGCCAAAGCGGCAACGCCGTGAATCGCAAGAGGCATAGCCGTCCACTGATATTTTTTGATTCCGCCGTAGTAGTGGGTTTTAAACAGCGCCATTCCGCCGTCCTCATAGAGCGGATTCGGCTTTAAGTCAAGTCTCGGCGAATCGATATGCGCGCCGACGATGTTTACGCCGTCTGTAATATCCTCCCGGCCGATAACAACCGCCATTACTCCTTTTCCGCGGTTCACTGTATACACCTTATCTCCCGCCTTAAGCAATTTCTTGCTTTCAAGAGATACAAAGCCCGCCTTTTCAAGCTCTCTGACTGCGCTTTCACAAAACTCACGCTCGGTCTTTGCGGCGGTTATAAACTTCCGATAATCCTCACAAAACTCAAATATTTCAGCCTTTTGTTTGTCTGTCTGCTTTGAAAAGGCATTCTCATTCTTATAACACAGTTTCTCCTGTAAATCATTTTTCTTTGACATAGAAATCTCCTCCTATTACTATTCTTTTTGTTCGTATATTTTTTTATACATATCACGCGCTTCAATCACGCGTTCAACGTAATTTCTCGTCTCTGTAAACGGAATATTTATCAGCTTTCCGCTGCTGTCGGTATGCTCGCCGTCGGCGAGCCACGAGTCCACATTACCCGGTCCGCCGTTATATGCCGCAATGGCGTTTTCGAGGTAATCATATTTTTTTATCAGCTTGCTTAAATAATAACAGCCGAACTGTATATTTGTTTCGGGGTCAAACAGCTTATCCGAGGTATACCCCGAAACCCCGAGCTTTTTAGCACACTCAAACCCTGTTTCATCGGTCAGCTGCATAAGTCCCTTGGCATTCGCCGATGAGACAGCGTATACGTCAAAGCGGCTCTCGGTACGAATCAATCCGTACACAAGCCATTTATCAAGTCCGTATTTCTTTGAATACGTCTCTACGAAATGTTCATACTTTATCGGATATTGATTCTTTCTAATCTTATCCGAAAGATTAATGTTTTTATAATGTCTTACACCAACATATGCAAGGCTTATTAAAATCACCAGGAAAACCGTAAACACAAAACAGCCCGGCGTACAACCGTTCCGTCTTTTTTTACGTCCCGGCCTGCTGCGGTTATAGTTAACCTCCCTCATACCAATCTCCGTTCCGCGCCCGACTCGGTCAGACTTTTATAAATTTCATAAACCCTTCTCTCAAGCGCTTTTATATCTCCGTCATTTTCGATTACACAATCAGCAAGCCGCCGCATCTCATCATCGCTGAGCTGTCTGTTCATTCTCGCCTCGGCTTGCTCTCTCGTTGCCCCGTCACGGCTGATAACCCGCGAAATTCTGGTCTCGCGATCGGCAACAACAGCAATCTTCATATCTAAATCAAGCAGATTTCCACCGGTGAAAAGCAGCGGAATCTCTATACAAACAACATCGGCATTCGATTCGGAAATTTTCCGCTTAATCTCTTTATAAATCAGCGTGTGTGTAATTTCGTTCAATCTTTTCAGCTTTTTTTCGTCCGAAAATACAATTCCGGCCAGCTTTTTTCGGTCAATCTCACCGTTTTCGCTGAGAATTTCTCTGCCGAACTCGGCCACTACTTCATTATATGCGGCTTTTCCGCGCATCATAAGCATATGCGAAATTTTATCTGAATCGATGATCTCTGCCCCGAGTTTTTGGAATTCACGTAAGGCACTGCTTTTCCCCGAACCGATTCCGCCGGTCAACGCAATAATCTTCATTTTTACACCCGCTCTGCGAATTATTTGCTCATTTCCTCCGCCTTGTCAACACAGGCGCGAACCGCGCTCTGTACAACGGCACGGAAGCCGTTTTCCTCTAAATCACAAACAGCGGCTATGGTTGTTCCTCCCGGCGAGCAAACGTTATCCTTTAACTGTTCGGGATGAACTCCGCTCTCTAAGACCATCTTTGCGCTTCCCTCAACCGCCTGAGCGGCAAGCTTCAGCGCCTGTGCCTTTGTAAGTCCATAGCTTACCCCGGCATCGGCCATCGCATCAATAAACATATACACATATGCCGGGCTGCTTCCGTGAAGTGCGGTCGCCACACTCATAAACTTCTCGGGCATAACCTCTGTTGCACCGACCCCCGAGAGTATCTTCTCTACTTCGGCTGTCTCTTCGTCCGTAAGATTCTTGTTCGGTGTGATAACTGTCATTCCACAGCCAACCTGAGCCGGCGTATTCGGCATCGCGCGGACTATCTTTTTGTCCGCCCCGAGCATTTCTTCAAGATGCGCCACGGTAACCCCTGCCGCAATCGACAAATAAATCTTATCATTAAAGCCTTTCATCTCTGAAAGGACGCTGTCTATTACATTCGGCTTGACCGAAAATACGATAATCTCGCTTGCGGCCTCAACCTCCGCCGCAGACAATACTGTGTTTACCCCTTTTTCTTTAAACTCGTCCGCACGAGCTGTGTTTTTTTCAAAAAGCGTAATATCCTCAGGTGCACAACAGCTTGACATCAAGCCGCCGATCAGTGCGCCGCCCATATTTCCGCCGCCGATAAATCCTATCTTCATATTTGATTCTCCTATCCTGAATTAAACTGTAAGTTCAACCTCGTCAGCCGCATCATTCTCTTTTAAAAGCGGGTCAACATAGTCGCGCACAAGCTCCTCAACCTGGTTTGCCGCCCTTCCGGTAAAGTTTTCGGGCTTCAAAATCTTTTGAACATCCTCCTGTGACAGACCGAATGACGGATCGGCCACAATTCTTTCGATAAGGTCGTTCTTTCCGCCCTCTTCCTTTACCACACGCGCCGCGGCCATCGAATGAACACGGATTTTCTCGTGAAGCTCCTGTCTGTCGCCGCCCGCCTTTACTGCGTCCATAAGGATATTCTCGGTCGCCATAAACGGAAGCTCAGACATAACCCTGCTGTGAATAACCTTTGGATAGACAACAAGGCCGTTTGCAACGTTCATATAAATATTCAAAATCGCATCAACCGTGAGGAAGGCCTCAGCAACGCTGATACGTTTGTTCGCCGAGTCGTCAAGAGTTCTTTCAAACCACTGAGTCGACGAGGTTATCGCCGGGTTCAGCGCGTCAACTATCACATATCTCGCAAGCGAACAGATACGCTCCGAACGCATCGGATTTCTCTTGTATGCCATCGCCGATGACCCAATCTGAGACTTCTCAAACGGCTCTTCAATCTCCTTTAAGTGCTGAAGAAGTCTGATGTCATTGGCAAATTTATACGCGCTCTGTGCAATTCCGCTCAGAACGGACAGCATCTGATAGTCAAGCTTTCTTGAATATGTCTGCCCCGATACGGGATAGACCTTATCATAACCCATCTTTTCAGAAATCTTTCTGTCAAGTGCCTTAACCTTCTCGGTATCACCGTCAAACAGCTCCATAAAACTTGCCTGTGTACCGGTTGTTCCCTTTGAACCGAGAAGAGCCGCACGCGAAAGCTGAAAGTTCACGTTTTCCAAGTCCATTATAAGCTCCCAGAGCCAAAGAGACGCACGCTTGCCGACCGTGGTCAGCTGTGCCGGCTGAAAGTGTGTAAAGCCAAGTGTCGGCATATCCTTATATTCCATTGCGAAATCGCGCAGGAGCGAAATAACCTTTACAAGCTTTGACTTGATAAGTTCAAGCCCCTCATACATAATGATAATGTCGGTGTTGTCGCCGACGTAGCACGATGTGGCGCCGAGGTGGATTATTCCCTTAGCCTTAGGGCACTGTACACCGTAAGCATAAACGTGTGACATTACATCGTGACGAACCTCTTTTTCTCTCGCCTCAGCAACGTCATAGTTTATATCATCCATATGTTCTTTAAGTTCTTCAACCTGTTCGGGCGTGACCGACAGGCCGAGTTCCATCTCGGCCTCAGCAAGCGCAACCCAAAGTCTTCGCCATGTTTTAAACTTTTTATCCGGAGAAAATATGTATTTCATTTCCTTACTCGCATAGCGCGAATTTAACGGGCTTTCGTAACTGTTTTTTTTCATTTGGCA
Source organism: uncultured Eubacteriales bacterium (assembly GCA_905201285.1). GTDB lineage: Bacteria > Bacillota > Clostridia > Monoglobales > Monoglobaceae > UMGS1820. The sequence continues at coordinate 39,741 of CAJKNM010000003.1, forward strand.
ATCATCCTTATCTGTATTTTCTGAATATTCTGAATTTTCGCGGATTGCTTCCGCATTTAAACGCAAAGAGCTATCCCGCATAAATCACCTGTGTTCTTTATCGGGATAACTCCGGAAATTATCTTAATTTTTGTCACCTGACGCTTTTTCGCTAAAGCCGCCCTTTAAATATTTTTCAATTCTGTCAAGGCCGGTCTTTATAACGTCCATCGAGGTAGCATATGAAAGTCTGACATAACCCTCTATGCCAAAGCCCTCACTCGGCACAAGTGCAACCAACGCACGGTCGAGTATGTCCTCACACAGCTCATTGGCGGTATTTATAACCTTTCCGTAATGCTCCTTACCGAGTACATCCTTAACATTCATAAAGATATAGAATGCACCGTTCGGCTTTTTACAGCTGAGGCCCTCTATTCCATTAATGCGGTCTACCATATAGTCTCTTCTCGCTATATATGTAGCCTTCATATCATCAATAAAGCTCTGGTCGCCGTTTAAGGCTTCGACCGCAGCCGCCTGAGCGATGGAATTCGGGTTTGATGTCGCATGGCTTTGGATATTCCCCATAGCCTTCGCAAGCTTTTCGTTTGCCGCCGCAAATCCGATTCTCCAGCCTGTCATAGCATACGTCTTTGCCATTCCGTTCAGGATAATAGTAAGATCTTTTATATCATCGCCGAGGGTCGCTATATTCACGTGCTCACCCTCATACACAAGCTTTTCATAAATTTCGTCAAACACCACATAGATGTGATTCTCAACCGCGATTTTTGCAACCTCAGAGAGCTCCTCCCTTGTGTAAACCATACCGGTCGGATTACTCGGCGTGTTCAAAACCAGCGCCTTTGTCTTTGGCGTAATCGCCGCACGAAGCTGATCGGTCGTGAACTTAAAGTTGTTTTCCTCGGTTGTGTTTATAATAACCGGAGTCGCACCGGCCATCTTAATCATCTCGGGGTAGCTGACCCAATACGGTGCCGGAAGTATAACCTCGTCACCCGGGTCACAAATACAGTTGAATGTATTTGTAAGAGCGTGCTTTCCGCCGTTGCTGATTACTATATTTGCCGTGGTGTATTCAAGGCCGGTATCTCTCTTGAGCTTGTCGCATACTGCCTGCTTGAGTTCTAAAGTACCCGAAGCCGGAGTGTACTTGGTAATATTATTTTTAATAGCTTCGATTCCCGCCGCTTTTATATTATCGGGAGTGTTAAAGTCAGGCTCGCCTGCCCCGAATCCGACAACCGGAATCCCCTGCTTCTTCATCTGCTTAAACTTTGAGTCAATCGCCAGTGTAGGTGACGGACTGATGGCGCTTGCCATCTTTGAAATTTTCAAATCCATTGATTAAACCTCCAAAAACCTAATAAATTACCAAATGCGAACACGCACAAGGCTTGTACAAAACAATCGCACATTCCTATTTTAATATAAAATAGGAAAAAATGCAATATAATCAAATAAATTTTTAAAAAAACTTCACTTTTGCAATAAAAGCAAAGGTTTTTTTCAATTATTCTTGTATATTAACAAGAAATTATTACTGATTCTCAGCTCCGCGCGAAAGAGTTTCATAAAACACGCGGTAGAAGTTACCGAAGGCAATCTTATCGATAATTCTTTGTGAAATTCCGTCATCGGACAGCGCCGATATTATATCCTTCATATTTTCCGCCCCGTTAATTCCGTGCGGCAGGCACTCAACACCGTCAAAATCGGAACCGAGACCGATTGAATCCTCTGCCCCCAGCTCAAGCATATACTTGATATGGCGGACAATATCGCTTATGTCACACTTTCCGCTGTCGGAAAGAAATTCCGGATAAAAGTTTACGCCTATACACCCGTTTCGGCCGGCTATCGCGCAAATCTGTTCATCGGTCAGATTTCGTATATTTTCACAGAGCGACTTGGCACAGGAATGTGATGCAACAAACGGATAAGCAGTACATTCAGCCACATCCCAAAATCCGCGCTCTGACAGGTGTGACACGTCAATCAATATGCCCATACTTTCCATCATAGAAACAGCTTCGCGGCCAAAGCCGGTAAGCCCCCCGCCGCGGCTCTCAGGTATTCCGTCAGCAAGCTCATTCGCATAGTTCCACGTGAGTGTTATCAGCCGAACTCCCATTTTATAGTACATTCTGAGCGCCGACAGGTTTCCCTCAAGGGCCTCGGCTCCCTCTATCGAAAGTATCGAATATGCACCGCCGCTTTCCGCCGCCCGTTTAAGATCGGCCGCCGTTTCTATTGCCTTCAGCATTCCGCCGCTTTTTTCAAGCTCGCTATGGTATTTATCCATCAGCTTTAAACAATGGTTCATCGGCGAAACCGAAATTTCTTCCTTATCAACAAATGCGGCAAACACCTGGATATAGGTGTCATACTCACGCATACGCTCAACATCAAGATGAATCGAATTCTTGTCAAGACTCATATTTCTGTTATTTAATTCATAAATAGTGTCACAATGCGCGTCAAAAATCTTGTTCATAATCTTCCCCCTAATTCAAAATGTCTTTAATATGATTTATTTTAAACAGCCGAGGAATCCCGTCCGCCATTGCGGCTTCGACCTCGACCACATCAAACCTGATTTCGCCGTCTGTCGGATGCTGTCTGAAATACTGCTCAGCCGCCGCCTTCATATGCTCTATCTTATTAAAGCCGACCGCTTCTGACGGATACCCGAACTTTTCGGAGCTTCTCGTTTTAACCTCAACAAACACAAGCGTTCCGTTGTCCTCTGCCACAATATCTATCTCGCCGCTCCGCGTGCGGAAGTTTCGCTCAGCTATCATCATTCCGTGTTCTTCAAGATACCTTGCCGCCGCCGTCTCACCGAAATCACCCAAGTCTTTATTATACCTGCTCATTTATGCTCCCTTCCGAGAACCTTGTCTGTGATAAAGGTCTTTCGGTGAATGGGACACAGGCCAACCTCACGGATTGCCTCCATATGTGCCTTTGTTCCATAGCCTTTATGCTTCGCAAAGCCGTAATCGGGGTATTCTTTGTCAATCTCTCTCATATACCTGTCTCGTGTGACCTTTGCGATAATCGAAGCCGCCGCAATACATTCAAGCTTTGAATCGCCTTTTATAATATAATCAGACTCAAAGCCATCGAACGGAAGTCCGTCGTTTCCGTCAACGAGCAAGAGTTCGGGCTTAACTTTAAGTCCGTCCGCCGCCTTCTGCATAGCCTTATGCGTCGCCCGGCGGATATTAATCTCATCGATTACATCGGGCCAAACAAAAGCAACGCTGTATGCTATTGCCGCTTCGACTATCCTGTCATAAATCAGCTCCCGCTTCTTCTCGCTTAACTTTTTGGAATCGTCAACGCCCTCTATTATCATTCCTTCGGGGAGAATAACCGCCGCCGCACAAACGGGTCCCGCAAGGGGGCCTCTTCCCGCCTCATCTATTCCGGCAATCACTCTGTAGCCCTTATCATAATATATTTTTTCCAATTCAGGCATATTTTAGTCTCCTTTATCTCAATTAATTGTAAATTAAAACGGGGCCGCACGGAGTGCGATTTTACGCACTCCGCAACGCCCCAGCATAGCTACTCGTTTGTATTTTCGGGTAATTCAAGCGAAATCCTGCCGAGCTTGGCAGCGCGAAAATCATCCAGTATGAGATTTGATGCCCGAAAGGTATCAATCTCCCCTCCGGATATAATACACCCGCGTTTCTTTCCGATTATCTGAACCAAATCCCAGTCATCGGCTGTTAAATCCTTATCCGCCAGCTTATATTGCTGTGCAAGATTCTGAGGATAGTTCTGTTTCAGAAATCCGATTAAATAAAACGCAAGCTCTTCAATATCCATAATCTCGTCCTTGATTCCGCCGGTAAAGGCAATCCGCCGCGCAACCTCAGGACTTTCAAATTTAGGCCACAGAATACCCGGTGTGTCAAGAATCTCGTACTTTCCGGAAATCCTTATCCACTGCTTTGCGGTGGTAACACCGGGACGGTTTCCCGTCCTCGCCGCACTTCTCGACGAAAGGCGGTTAATAAATGATGACTTTCCCACATTAGGAATCCCCACAATCATCATTCTGACACTATGACGCTGGATTCCGCGGCTTTTATCGCGTTCAAACTTTTCTTTTAAAACGTCATCTATGGCCGGCGCAAGCGCCGAAAACCCATAGCCCGAACGGCAATCCGCCTGGAACGCCGCTATGCCTTTATTCTTAAAATATTCAAGCCACAGCCGATTTGCTTCGGGGTCAGCCATATCGCATTTATTCAAAACAACAATTCTCGGTTTTGAGCCGACAATCGCATCAATTTCAGGGTTGCGCGATGAAAGCGGAAGCCTTGCGTCAAGCAGCTCGATAACAACATCGACAAGCTTTAAGTTCTCAGATATAAGCCGCCTTGTCTTTGCCATATGTCCGGGAAACCATTGAAGTTCCATATTAGCACGCACCCTTTCTGAATTATTTAAGCGATCTGTCTCCGTCGCCGTCAATCATAAAAGTAAGTTCCTTTGCATCCTGGTGGATTTTGCCCGCGTCTGAAATCGGCCAGAAACGGAATACCGCGCCGCCCATAATCTCATCTGTCGGGATAGGCCCGAGTTCTCGGCTGTCCTTACTGTTATTTCTGTTATCACCCATTGCAAAGACATATCCCGGCTGAATAACAATCGGCGAATTCTTGCTGTATTCACCCTTTGATATAAGTGACTTTATATATGAACCCATAAGCTGAGTCTTTTCTTTTATATAATCCTCTTCAAGAAGCTCATTGTTTACATAAACGTCACCGTTATTAAAATCAATATACACCGTATCACCCTCTGTCGCGATAACACGCTTTACATAAGGACGGTGAGGGTCTGTCGCAGGTCTGAAAATAATGATGTCGCCTTTTTCGGGTTTATAAAACATCCTGTTTACATAAAGTCTGTCATTATTGTGAAGGCTCGGTTCCATCGACTGACCCTGAACCTTTACAAGAGTGAATACATAATTTCTGACAACAAGTGCGATAACAACCGCCACAACAATCGCAATCACCCAATCACGCAGCTCCTTCGCCCAATTTGTTCCTGCGGCCGCGGCATCTCCGCCGCCGACCTCCGCATTCTTTATCTCAACATCATCTTTATCGTTACTTTCATTAATATTCTCATTGTTTTTCAAGTTTTCTTTATTTTTATCGGAATCTTCAAAAGCCATCTATCATCGAACCTTTCTTTATTTAGTTTGAGTAACGCTGAAATATGTACCTTAGAAAAAAGTGATGATTATAATTAATATAACCATCACCGTAATCCTGCTTATTAAAGCTTTTCTTTAACTTTAGCTGCCTTACCGACTCTATCACGGAGATAGTAGAGCTTAGCGCGGCGAACGCGGCCGTGTCTGACAATCTCAATGCGGTCAATTTTCGGAGAGTTAACCGGGAAGGTTCTCTCAACTCCAACGCCGTAGGATACACGTCTAACCGTAAATGTCTCCTGAATACCGCCGTGGTTCTTCTTGATGATTGTACCTTCAAACATCTGAACTCTTTCTCTGTTACCCTCTTTTACCTTAACGTAAACACGAACTGTGTCACCGATTTTAAGGTCAGGCAGGTCTGTTCTGATCTGTTCCTGTGTGATTTGCTGTAAAATATCCATTTTTACAATTCCTTTCTTTCTCAGATATTCTTGCTCAATAAAAAGCAGAGGACTATCCATATTCAACTTGTATATTTTAGCATAGTTTCTTTCATAATGCAAGTGTTTTTTCAAAATTTATCAAAAATTTATTATTCATTTGATTATTTTCTTCTATATTTTAATTATTTTCTTCTATATCTATTATACCGCTTACGAATTCATGCGGGTCAAACGGCTCAATGTCATCTATTCCCTCACCCACTCCGACAAGCTTAACGGGAATATCATACTCGTTCTTAATCGCAAAGGTTATGCCGCCCTTTGCCGTTCCGTCAAGCTTAGTCAAAATTATTCCGGTAATATCCGCCGCCTCTTTAAACTCCTTTGCCTGCTGAACGGCGTTCTGACCCGTTGTTGCATCAAGAACCAAAAGGATTTCCTTTCCGCTGTCCGGAAGCTCACGGTCTAAAATCTTGTAAATCTTTTTAAGCTCCTCCATCAGATTCTTCTTATTATGAAGTCTGCCCGCCGTATCACAGAGCAGGACATCCACATACTTACCCTTGCAGGCGTTTACCGCGTCATACACAACCGCTGCCGGGTCTGAACCCTCCTGCTGTTTTATGAGCCTTACATCCGCACGCTCTGCCCATACCTCAAGCTGTTCAATCGCCGCGGCACGGAAGGTATCCGCCGCCGCAATCATAACGGTCTTTCCCTGTTTTTTATACATATTTGCAAGTTTCCCTATTGATGTGGTTTTTCCCACACCGTTTACGCCTATTACCATAATTACCGCCGGAAGTCCGTAGACGTTCATCTTGCTGTCGGCTCCGTCGGTTAAAATTCCTTCAAGAATATCAGCAAGCTCACTTTTCAGCTTCTCGCTGTCTGTTATATGTTTAGCCGACGCCGCCTCGCGCAGACGCTCTATTATTTCCATAGAAGTATTTACTCCGAGGTCGGCGGTGATGAGCGCTTCCTCAAGCTCATCAAACAATTCGTCATCGACCTTTCGGAATGTCTTCATCACGTTTTCGATTTTTTCATTAATAGAAGTTTTTGTCTTGCTCAGGCTCTCTTTGAGCTTGCTGAAAAATGCCATAATAATCTCCTTATCAGCCGCCCCGCTCCGGCACAAATATTAATGAAGCTTCTCTTATCCGCAGGGTAAGGAATGATAAGAGCTTCCCACACAACATATTATGCCATAGTTTGGGGATTTCGTCAAGTATTAATATTTTTAACCTTATGGATGATAATTTTTTACACATTTTGAATAATAAATTTAATTTATTAAATGGAGTCAATGAAATATAATAAAGAAAAACGACGAACGAAGTCGTAAATTCAAGGAGGATAACAAAATGAAAATCAAGAAAATCTTAACGGCTGTTTTAGCTATCACATTGGCAGTAGGTCTCACCGCTTGCGGAAGCAAATCCGGCTCAAGCTCAAACGGCGGGAATTCGGAAAACGCAAAGAAAGGCGAAGTATCCGTATTCTATTACACCTACAGTGACACCTACATTTCAAGCGTTCGTTCGGCAATGGACAAGCTTTTAACCGATGGCGGTTATAAGTTCCAAAACTATGATGCAAACGGAAACCAGACAACTCAGACCGAGCAGGTAACAACCGCTCTTGCCAAAGGCTCTAAGCTTCTTGTGGTAAACGTAGTTGACACCGGTTCAAACGATGCGGCACAGAACATCATCAACCTTGCTAAGGAACAGGACGTTCCGGTAATCTTCTTCAACCGTTCGGTTGATGAGTCGGTAGTAAGCAGCTATGAAAAATGTGTTTTCGTAGGAACCGACTATGAAATGGCAGGGCATATGCAGGGCGAAATGATAGGAAAGTATCTGACAGAAAACTTTGACAAGGTTGACTTAAACGGCGACGGAAAAATCAGCTATGTTGTTTTCAAGGGTCAGGAAGGTAATATGGAAGCAATAGCCCGCACCAAGTTTGGTGTTGAGGATGCAAACACCGTTCTTAAAAATGCCGGCAAGTCGGAGCTTGTATTCTATGATCCGTCAAACAGCAACAAATACCTGGTTGACCAGAACGGTCAGTGGTCATCAGCCGCTGCAACAGACTATATGAGCACGATTCTTGCTCAGTACAGCGAAGCAAACAAAAATATGGTTGAGCTTGTAATAGCAAACAATGACGAAATGGCTCTCGGCGCAATCTCAGGCCTTCAGGCGGCAGGCTATAACAACGGAAACGGAAAGAGCATCCCCGTATTCGGAATCGATGCAACCGACGCAGCAAAGGAAGCAATCTCAAAGGGCAATATGGTAGGTACCATCAAGCAGGACGCAGACGGAATGGCTTCGGCAATCACCACAATCGGCGCAAACTTCTTTGACAACAAGACTCCTCTCGACGGAATCAACAGTGATGAAATCGTAGGAAACTGGAGAGTAAACATTCCGTACTCAACTTATACGGGTAAATAAAATATTCTTATACGAAACGGGGTACAGGCTATGAATACCAATACAAAAAACAACAACGAAGTCAGCAAGACTTCAAAAAAGCCGGTTCTCCTCAAAATGGAGAATATAGAAAAATCCTTCCCCGGCGTAAAGGCGCTTGACAAGGTAAACCTCACCGTTAAGGCGGGAACGGTTCACGCGCTGATGGGCGAAAACGGTGCCGGAAAATCGACCTTGATGAAATGCCTCTTCGGCGTATATAACAAGGATTCGGGAAGCATTTTCTTAGACGGCAAAGAGGTAAACTTTAAAAACTCAAAGGACGCGCTTGAAAACGGCGTTGCGATGGTTCACCAGGAACTCAACCAGGCTCTCAAGCGCAATGTAATGGATAATATGTGGCTCGGCCGCTTTCCGACCGTGGCACCCGGGATTCCCATTACAAGTGAAAAGAAAATGTACAAGGCGACAAAAGAAATTTTTGATAAGCTTGACCTTAACGTAAACCCCAAAACGATTATGAGTACTATGCCGGTATCTCAACGTCAGATGGTTGAAATTGCCAAAGCCGTGTCATACAACGCAAAGGTAATCGTATTTGACGAGCCGACCTCCTCTCTTACCGAGGAGGAGGTCGAGCACCTCTTTAAGATAATCAATATGCTTCGCGATCAGGGCTGTGCCATTATATATATCTCTCACAAAATGGCTGAAATCCTGCGTATATCCGATGAGGTTACAATTATGCGTGACGGTAAATGGATAGCAACTAAGGAAGCAAAGGACTTGACGACAGATGAGATTATCAAGCTGATGGTCGGAAGAGAGCTTACTAACATCTATCCGCCAAAGGTAAACAAAATCGGTGGCGTTCTTCTCAAGGTAGATAATCTGACGGCTGAGTATTCAAAGCTTCGCGACGTATCGTTTGTTGCCCGCCGGGGCGAGATAATCGGCGTTGCCGGTCTTGACGGCTCGGGCCGAACAGAGCTCCTCGAAAACCTATTCGGTATCGCCACAAAAAAGAGCGGCACAATAACGCTTAACGGAAAGCGTATCAAAAATTCAAGCGCTGTCGAATCGATTAAGAACGGATTTGCGCTTCTGACCGAGGAAAGACGAACAACGGGTATTTTCGGAATCCTCAACATACGCGACAACACGACGATTTCAAGTCTTGACACCTGCAAGACCGGCCCGTTTTTAAGCAAAAAGAAGCTCATTAAAAATACGGACTGGTGCATAAAAGCGATGAGGGTCAAGACCCCCACACAAGAGACGAAGATACGAACTCTGTCAGGCGGTAACCAACAGAAGGTCATATTGGGACGCTGGCTTCTGACCGACCCGACCGTTCTTCTTCTCGATGAGCCTACAAGAGGTATCGATGTCGGTGCAAAGTACGAAATTTATCAGCTTATTATCGACCTTGCCGAAAAGGGCAAAACGGTAATAATGGTATCATCTGAAATGCCCGAACTTCTCGGCGTGTGCGACCGCATACTTGTTATGTCAGGCGGGCGTCTTGCCGGCGAGGTAGACGCGGCAAAGACAACCCAGGAAGAAATAATGGCACTCGCCGCGAAATTTGCATAATCCAAACAAATGAACAAGAATGAACAAGGAGGAAAATAAAAATGTCTGCTGCAACGCAAAATAGCAAAAACCGCTTGTCGGCAAGCATCGAGGCTTTTAAGGCAAAGTCCGGCGCTGACAAGCGCAGAGCAATCGCAGATATGCTCTTTAACAATGCAATGTATATAATCATATTAATCGCTGTAATTTATATCGCAATACGGGTTCCGGAATTTATTTCCACCTCTTCTATAGTGAATATCGTATCGCTGACCGCGGCTAAGCTTCCGATCGCACTCGGTATAGCAGGCGCAATCGTTTTAACCGGTACCGATATTTCAGCCGGCCGATGTGTAGGTCTTACCGCGTGTATTGCCGCGTCTCTTCTTCAGATGAGCGGCTATGCGAACAAGATCTTCCCGAATATCGGCGTAACTCCGCTCTGGATGGTACTTCTGGCAGTCATAGCAGTCGGTGCGGCGATAGGCTTTGTAAACGGCTTCTTTGTAGCTAAATTCAAGCTTCATCCGTTTATCGTTACTCTCTCCACACAGCTTATCGTCTTTGGCCTTGTACTTATGTACCTTATGATTGGCGGAAACAACGGTCAGACTCTCTCGGGTCTTGACTCCTCCTACACCGATTTGGTCAGAGGAACGCTGTTTAAGGTCGGCGGAGTATCGGTTCCGAAGTATGTTCTGTACTCCATTATCCTAACGGGAATAATGTGGGTTATCTGGAACAAAACCAAGTTCGGCAAGAATATGTTTGCCGTTGGTTCAAACGAAGAGGCTGCCAATGTATCGGGTGTAAACGTATTCTGGACAATCGTTATGGTGTTTGTCTTAGCCGGTGCAATGTACGGTATTACAGGATTTATTGAAGGAGCCCGTATTGCTTCTTGTTCAGCCAACACCGGTCTTAACTATGAATCAGACGCAATAGCGGCGTGCGTTATCGGCGGCGTTTCGTTTGTCGGCGGTACCGGTAAGATAAGCGGCATAGTAATCGGCGTATTCCTTTTACAGATTATCTTTGTCGGCCTTAACTTCCTCTCTGTTGACGCGAATATGCTGTATGTAATCAAGGGTCTTATCATCCTTGTTGCCTGCGCAATAGATATGCGCAAGTATCTGGCAAGAAAATAAATTTTAACGGAGTGTGAAATACTATGGATAATAATGCTGTTACACCCCGCCGAAGCGGCGGACTGTACGCAAGGGTTAATATGTCGGTTAAATCAGCTAATATTATGGTCATATCTCTTCTTGCTCTTCTTATTATCGCTTCGGTTTTTATCGTTAAACACAGCGGTTTTACGATAAAATTCGACACGGACGGCGGTTCGCATATTGAATCGGTAAGGGCGATGTACTCTGATACGCTCAGTCCCGAAACCCCGGTAAAGGAAGGCTTCAGCTTCACCGGTTGGTATACCGACCGCGACTGTACCCAAAGTTGGGAGCCTGAGACGGAGCCGATAACCGGAAGTATGACACTTTATGCCGGTTGGGAAAAATCCGAGTAAACAAAAAGAACCGAAATTCACAGTATTCTCTCTTTAAAATAAAGTTGTTGATTTTCTCGGCATTTAATGATATACTAACTATAAAAATTAGATTCTATCTCCAAATGTCGGGAGGATTAACGATGAATTATACCGTTCTTGTCGTGGAAGACGAATATGAACAGCGCCGTGCGCTTATCGAAATGGTCGATTGGGCGGCCGCGGGTTTTGAGGTCATAGGTGAGGCCGAAAACGGCGTTGAAGCTCTCGATATTATCGAGGGCTTAGAGCCTGACCTCATTCTTACCGATATAAAAATGCCGATGATTTCGGGTTTAGAGCTTGCCGCACGTGTACGCGAGCTTCGTCCTGCCACTCAGATTGTTATTTTAAGCGGCTATGACAGCTTTGAATATGCACGCACAGCCATAAATTATAATATAATAAGCTATCTGTTAAAGCCGATTTCTTCTTCTGAAATGTCAGAGAAGCTTTTCGAAATACACGAGAGAATGGACGAAAAATTGGGAAGCGTTATTGCCGTGCCGGATGCCGACACACAAAAACAGCTTCATAAGCTCTCAATTGAAAGATTTTTGCTTCCGCTTATGCTCGGAAGCAACGAAGAACAACCTGATGATGAAGAGCTTGCACGCTGTGCGGAGGAACTCGGCATAATCAAGAAGGGCGCGCCCGAAGACGGAGCGACGCCCCGTTTTTGCGTTCTTATATCTAAGTTCAAGCAAATCGGCGGTTCCTCCTGCACCGGCAGGGAACATACCGACTTTATTGATACAGTCTTGTCTCACTATATCTATTCATTCAGCTTTATCGTCTACGGAAGGGTCGTCAGTCTTATAGTAACAAATGAGAAGGGCAAGCTTTCAAACATACTTGAGCTTCCTCTGCGCGAAACCGTTCAAACGGCAAAACGAATGCTTAATCAGAGTTGTACAATCGGTGTGAGCCGTGAATTCACATCTCTTTCGGGCTGTGCAAGCGCATATTTTCAGGCGGTTACCGCACGCCGCTATACAAGCGACGGTGCGGGCGAGGTAAGATTTATTAACGACCAGGAGCGAAACCGCGAATTTGAAATCGACAGCCTTGAAAAATCGGTGTTAAAGCTTGAACAGCTTTTAAAGGTCGGTACGAATGACTCGCTTGAGGCGTTCGTAAACAGCTTTTTCGAGGGCAGCACCCCCGAAAACGCAAACCTTCTTGTTGTCCAGATAATCGCCACCGTATACAGCGTTGTCAGCAATGTCGCCGATGATAAATCAGACATTTTAAAACAGCTGTCCACAAGTGCGATTTTTGCGCGTGTCACATCATACAACAGCGAAAGCGGTATGAAAAATGAGCTTATCTCATTCTGCAAAAACGCCAAGGAAATTATAAATAACTCACAAAAACGCGAAAGCGAAATTCTTTGTGACAAGGTTATAGAAATAATTAATGACAGATACTCGGATGAACAGCTTTCTCTCGTCGGCATCAGCAACGAACTTGCGGTCAGCCCGAATTATCTCAGTGCGCTTATTAAAAAGACAAAAAAGAAAAACTATATCACGCTTCTTACCGAGCGCCGAATGAAGGCTGCATATGATATGCTTGTCTGCTCAGATATGAAGGTGCTTGAGATAGCTCAGAAATGCGGCTATAGCGACCAACACTATTTCAGCTATAGCTTCAAAAAATTTTACGGTGACTCTCCGAATAAGGTAAGAACAACAAACAGAAAGGATTTGTTATAGATGAAAGCACACCGCCGCTTTTCTTTAAGTCTATCGACGATAACCGTACTCTCGGTAACCGCCGCAGTAATAGCAGCGGTCTCTGTCTGTATTCTCATCTTCGGTTCAATCTATGGAAGAACCTTAAACCTCGACACCCGTGTGAGCTCAAAACAGGCGGTAGACCAGGCTGAGCTCGCCGTCAGCAACTATTTTGATTCCATAGAAGATAAGCTTTCTCTGATAAGCGGCGTTGTTCAAAAAACACAAACCCCCGCCGAGTTAGAGGACAAAATCTCGGTCTTTACCTTTGTTCAAAACGACATATACGCCGTAACGGTTTATTCCGCTGACGGCGAAATAATAAGCTGTACCGGAAGCGGCGCAAAGCGAAAGGGTAACGGCTATAAGGACCTGTCCTTTGATAAGGAGCTGTTTGACAGCTCCGGCGATTTCGGCGGCTTTGCCGTATCGGCGCCGCACGTTCAGACCCTCTTTGAGGGCGAGTTCCCCTGGGTTGTTACTATTTCGACCAAGCTTAATGCCCCTGTTTTCGGGAACGGCGAATATATTGCTATAGACTTTATGTTCTCAGAAATAGCAAAGTACATCGACAATGTCGGCGTAGGAAGGCACGGCTATTGCTTTGTAACCGACAAAAACGGTGACATAGTATATCATCCTCAGCAACAGCTGTTATTCTCCGGGCTTAAAACCGAGAACACCGATTTAATCTCATCGCTTCCAGACGGAACACACACCGAAAAAGGCGTGATTTATACTGCCAAATCCACAAAAGACAATTTGTGGAGGATTGTCGGTATAAGCTTCACGAACGAGCTTGCTGCAAAGCTGAGACAGCAGATTTTTATGAGCATAATCATTTCATTCCTCTGCTGTGCATTGATTGCGCTGATTCTTCTGATTATTTACTCGCGCATAGTAACCGCCCCGGTTAAGTCAATGATACAGGCTATGAAACGATTTGAAGTCGATGCCGAGAACTTCAAATTCTCGGGCGGAACCGAATCCGTTACCGAGTTCAATGTTCTCTCGCGGTCGTTTGAACATATGTCACACAGAATCGTTCAGCTTATGGAGCGTGTTCGTTTAGAAGAAACCGAGCTGAGAAAGGCCGAGCTTAAAGCCCTTCAGGCTCAGATAAATCCACACTTTCTCTATAATACGCTTGATTCGATACAGTGGATGTGCGAACGCGGGAACACCGAATCCGCCTCTAAAATGGTTGGCGCTCTGGCACGGCTTTTCAGAATAAGCATAAGCCGCGGTCATGAGCTGATAACTATAAAAGACGAAATGCGCCATGCCGAAAATTATCTTATAATCCAAAGCTATCGTTATCGGAATCAATTCACCTATACCTTTGACGTTGACCCCGATATTAAGCATTATCTCTGTAACAAGATAACAGTTCAGCCGCTTATCGAAAACGCAATCTATCACGGAATCGACCGTCTTATCGATGAAGGCGAAATTAAAATTTCCGCTAAGACGGCAGAGGACAATGATAACGATATAGTCATCACGGTCGAGGATAACGGCGTTGGGATGACCGATGAGCAATGTAGAAAAATCCTGCAGAAGGAACGAAGCGATTCAAGCGGAATCGGCGTAAAGAACGTAAACGACCGCTTGAAAATCTACTTCGGTGCGGACTATGGCATAACGATAAAAAGCGAACTTGATGTCGGAACAAAGGTAATCGTGAGGATTCCCAAACTAACCGAGGAGGCAGGAAAAAATGAAACACAAACAACTCCAAAAAATAATTAAGCCTATCGTCGGTTTGCTATGTCTGACCATTATCCTTTCGCTCTGCTCCTGCGCGAATTCGGATGCTGAAAAGAAGCATATAGCGGTAATAACCAAGGCGACAGACTCGGATTTTTGGCAGAATGTCAAACGCGGAGTCGATTCCGCCGCAACAGAATACAATGTTTCCGTTACGTTTGACGGGCCGTCAAGCGAGGATGATTACGCCGCCCAAAACGAGATTATTAAAAGCGCCGTTGCCGGCGGCGCAGATGCAATCGTTCTTTCAGCGATAGATTATGAAAATTCAGTCGCTGAGGTTGACGAAGCGGCAAGGGCGGGGATTCCGACCATCATCATTGACAGCAATGTAGATTCGAGCCGAATAAAAATGTTTATCGGCACGGATAATGTCGAAGCAGGCCGCACAGCCGGCAAGGCGGCAACCGACGGCTGCCCCGACGGAGGGCAAATCAACATAGGCCTTATAAATTATTACAAAAGCACCGATAACGGTCGCTTGCGCGAGGAGGGCTTTCGCGAATACATCGACGAAATAGAAAATGCTAAGATAATTTCTTCCGTTAATGTGGCAAGCAACGCCGAAAGCGCCACCGCGGCGGCAATATCCTTGCTGAACGAAAATCCACAGATTAACGTTTTGGTTGGATTCAACGAGTGGATGACGCTTGGCATAGGCGAAGCCATTAAACAGCTTAATGCAAGCGAACGGGTCCGCGGAATCGGCTTTGACACAAACATCAAGTCGATTGAAAAGCTTGAAACCGGCGAAATTGATACCCTGATTGTTCAAAACCCGTTCGCTATCGGATATCTCGGCATAAAATATGCCGCCGAGCTTATCTCCGGCGGAAATATAAAGGAAAATATAATATATACCGATGCGACAGCTGTGACAAAGGATAACCTTTTTGATAAGGATATTCAAAAGCTGATGTTTCGGTTTAATCAAGATTAAAGGAGAAGATAAAAATGTATGTTTTTAATGAAAAACGATATGAAAAAATGGCCTATAATCGCTGTGGAAACAGCGGACTTCTGCTTCCCGCGGTATCACTCGGGTTATGGCATAACTTCGGCGAAACCTCGCCGTATTCCAACATGAAGGAACTTTGCTTCACCGCGTTTGACAACGGAATCACCCACTTTGACGTTGCCAATAACTACGGCCCTGCGCCGGGCGAGGCTGAAGTGAACCTCGGTCGGATTCTCCGTGAGGAATTCTCGGGGCATCGTGATGAGCTTATCATAAGCACAAAGGCGGGGTATGAAATGTG
This sequence comes from uncultured Eubacteriales bacterium, assembly GCA_905201285.1. Taxonomy (GTDB): domain Bacteria; phylum Bacillota; class Clostridia; order Monoglobales; family Monoglobaceae; genus UMGS1820. The sequence goes on from CAJKNM010000003.1 coordinate 55,714, forward strand.
GGACGGCCCCTACGGGAACTGGGGAAGCCGAAAATCCCTTCTTTCAAGCCTTGACCAAAGCCTCAGCCGAATGAAGCTTGACTATGTTGACATATTTTATCATCACCGTCCCGACCCCGAAACTCCTCTTGAAGAAACTATGGGGGCGCTTTCTCAGGCGGTCACAAGCGGAAAGGCTCTCTATGTCGGGCTTTCAAACTATGACGGAGAACGGTTAAAAGCTGCGTGCAGGATTCTTAACGAGCTTAAATGCCCGTTTATTATCAATCAGAACCGCTATTCGATATTTGACCGAACAATCGAAGAGAATGGACTTAAACAAACGTCACAGGAACTCCGCCGCGGTATCATCGCGTTCAGTCCTCTCGCACAGGGAATGTTGACCGACCGCTATTTAAACGGCGTTCCCTCAGACAGCAGGATTAAAACCGACGGCAGGTTTTTAAAAGCCTCGGCGCTGACCCCCGAGAAGCTGAATCAAATTCGTTCTCTCTCTGAGGTTGCAAAAAGGCGCGGTCAGACCCTCGCAGAAATGGCTCTTGCGTGGATTTTAAAAGACGGCGCTGTTACCTCGGTCTTAATCGGTGCGTCAAAACCTTCTCAGATTCTCGACAATATAAAGGCTCTCGATAACACCCGATTCTCACCGGAGGAGCTCAATGAAATAGATGAAATCTGTAACAAATAAAAAAATGGGGGCGGATGCCCCCATTGCCTAAAGGAACGAATAAAGGGGCTCTGCCCCTTTAAATCCCCGATTAATAACCCGGCAGGGGGAACGATACCCCCTACTACCGCCTCACTTATCTAAAGGGGCGAAAGTTGAGAACGGCGATGTAACAATATCTTGCTGAAAACATTAAAAAACCAAAATAATTTTTTCTGCGCAGTTGGGCTTGGCAACTGTATGAGCCGGGGCAAAAATTCAATAAAATTATTTTGGTTTTTCATATGAAATTTATATTAGGTTGAATTTTAAGTTCTATTTAAAAAGATGGGGGCGGATGCCCCCATCTTTTTTGTTATTTACTCCACTCGGTCTCTACACCGCTCTTGTTAAGTGTATAATTATGATCTGTTGTTGCTTCCATTACATCTACATAATACCAAGCGTTCTTATCAAGATCACTGAATTTGTTATTGTCAAGCGACTTAACATATGAAGCGTCTGCACTTCTTCCGATAATCTTGTTTATTACAGTCATAACCTCAGCACGCGTTACATTCGCCTCAGGGCGGAATGTTCCGTCTTCATAACCGTTGATATATCCGGCTTTATTAAGCGCCATTATGTTCTTAAAGCCCCAGTATGATGAATCAACATCGCTGAATGTTCTTGAAGCGGCCGTATCTGTGAGATTTGCGAACCTTGCTATCATTGCCGCAAACTCACCTCTGGTGAGGTTGTTTTCCGGTTTGAAGCTTCCGTCCTCATAGCCGTTTACTACCTTCTTGCTCGCCATGAACTCTATTGCGTTAGCAGACCATCTGTCAGCCGAAACATCATTAAACTTATCACCCGAAGCAACAACCGCGGATGCATCGTTGCTTACTCTGTAAAGGATTGTGGCAAGCTCTTCACGTGTTATGTTTCCGTCCGGTTTAACCGTTCCGTCAGCATAGCCGTTGATATATGCGTTGTGTGACTTATGCTCAACCCCGAATATATCCTTTGTGTATGTCGGGTTTTTGTATACAGGAGTAACTTTGTCAGTATTTCTGTTATCGTCTCTTCTCTTATTCTGAACGAGAACGCTGTATGTTCCGTCAGAGTTCTTTGAAGCAACATATCCGTCAACACAATATTCAGATACGTCCTCACTGAATGCACCGCCGGAAATAGATATAGTTCCACCCGAATATTTTGCGGAGTTTTCTACAGTGCCATTGAATGTACCGCCCTCTATTTTGAGTTCTCCAACAGCGGTTGTATCGGTATAGCGACCGTTCCATACGCTTTCAGATGCCAAGCTTGTAAATGTTCCGCCTTTTATTTCGGTTTTATTCCAGTTCATAATGCAAGCATATTTTTCATTTGTGAAAGTACCGTCGTTTATTGTAAGCACACCGCATTCATCAACTTTAACAGTTTTAACGCCGCCTTTGAACGTACCGCCGTTAATGGTAAGCTTCGAGGTAACCGCAGTCGATTTGTTATTGTAATTTCCTGTTACAATGTTGCTCGAAAAATAACCTTTGTTTTCTACAGTTACACCCGAATTAATTGTTAGAGTGCCTTGGTTTGCAATTGTGTACCATGAATTTCCGCCACTATTATCCTGATCGATACCTGTCTCTTGGCTTCTCATGAATTTACCGCCGTTTAATACTGCCGTCGCAATATCGGCATTAAACAAAGCCGCCTTTCCGTGTGACACATTATCTACCTTACCGGTCTTAGCTGTTGAGCTGTCGGTTATAGTAAGTGTGCCATAATTCTCTATGGTGTGCTTACCCTCTTCGTTTGTAAGTGTATAACCGTTTAAGTCAAGTGTAATATTCTTACCTTCCGGAATCGTTATGCTCTCGGTAGTATTCATTAAAAGTTCTATTGTTGCCGCGTTTTCCTGGACAGCAGCAAGAGCCTCTTTAATGGTCGGGTATGGCTGTTCACCCATTTGAACAGTCTTTGTATTCTTTATAACATACTTACCGTCGGAATTTTTTTCAACCTTAAGATTTTTATCTGCAAGGTAATCCGATACATCAGTTGAGAATGTACCGCCGCTTATACTTGTTGTTGCTTTTTCTGTTTCTGTCAAGTCAGCAACCAAAATTTTTCCGTCAAAATTACCGCCGGATATTTTGAGGTTTCCGGTTCCTGTTTCCTTACTGCTGTATCCGTTATAAACAGCGAGTCCCACGCTGCCCTTTTCAAATGTACCGCCTGTAACCTCTGCATCACACCAGTTAAGCAAGGGCGCCTGATCGGCTTTTTTGAAAGTACCGCCCTTAATTATAACCTTTCCGTAGTCATCGTTCTTGACAATATACTTACCACCGGTGAAGGTACCACCATTTATGGTAAGCGAGCGATTCGGGTCAGGTTCCGTTACAGCCGTAGTACCATCAGCCTTTTTATTACCATCAAAGTACGGTACTTTTGTTTCTTTTCCATTCTCAGAATTTTTCTCTATTTTATACGGAGAGTAATAACCATTCGACAACAAGCTCGTAAATACGCCATTATTATTAGCGACTACACCTTCGTTTATAGTCATCGCACCATAATTTCTTATCGTATAATATGTATTACCGCCTGTCTTATAATCGTACTTGTTCGTTTTCGAATTCAGTTCCTTAGAACCAGCTTCCTTGCTTCTGTCGAATGTACCGCCGTTTAACGTTGCGGTTGCACCCTCATAGTTAACAAGAGCCGCTTTCGTGTTTGACACGTTATCTACCTTACCGGTCTTAGCTGTTGAGCTGTCGGTTATAGTAAGTGTGTCATAATTCTCTATGGTGTGCTTACCCTCTTCGTTTGTAAGTGTATAACCATTTAAGTCAAGTGTAATATTCTTATCTTTCGGAATGGTTATGCTCTCGGTAGTATTATTTAAAAGTTTTACTTCCGTGGCAGCATCCGAAACAGCCTCAATCGCCGTTTTAAGCGAGGAATAATCTTTATCCCCGATTTGTGCAATTTTTACCTCTTCCGTATTCTCATTACCGCCTGTTGTTGCCGGATTCGCCGGAGTTGTCGTGGTTGTTCCCGGTGTGCTGCCGCCTGCGCTGCCGCCGCCTGCGTTCTCGCCATCCGCAAAAACAGGAACCGCCATCGAAGTCAGTACCATCGCCGCAGATAAAAATGCGGCTAAAACTTTCTTTGTTTTCATTTTTCTCGCTCCTTTTAAAATTTAAATATTATTACTTATCTATCTGTTATGATTCTATCACGGATTTTTAATCCAGTCAAGAATATTACAGTATTTTACACAATTTTTGTCTATATGCCAAAAAAAGTAAGTCAATAACGTGAAAATTTTGATAATCTGCAATATATTTTTATAGCAGACACAACTATGTAACATAACATTAATAGAATTTTAATTAAAACGCCGTCCCCTGATCTTTGCCCCCCTTGCCTAAAGGGGGGCTTTCGGGAAGGCCGGCAGATTGCCAAGCCAAGTGCAATGAAAAAAATATTTTGATTTTTATGATAGCCCCGCTTCGTTTTTAAGTGCCTCGGAAAGGGTCCTCCAGCCAAGCATGGCGCACTTAACCCTTGCCGGCATATGCGAAATATCGCGAAGGGCCGAAGCCTCTTCAAGGCTTTCAATTTCCTCCTCCGATGCCTCACCGCGAATCATCCGCATAAAAGTATTTCCCATTTTAACGGCTTCTTCTTTTTTCCTTCCGATAATCATTCCGAGCATAATGTCGGTCGAGGCCTGAGAAATCGCACATCCGTCGCCGACAAATGCCCCGTCGGTAATGATGTCACCGTCAATTTTAAGCTTAAGCTGAATCTCATCGCCACAGCTCGGATTCACTCCGTCAAGCACAATATCCGCATCCGGAATATCGTGCTTAAAATCGGGGTGAATATTGTGTTCAGTCAAAATTTCATTATAAAAGCTTCTGTTTTCCATAGCCCATACGCTCCCTTACAGTCGAAATACTCTCTAAAAACTTGTCCGCATCCTCTTTTGTGTTATAGAATGCAAAGCTTGCACGAACCGTTGCGCGATAGCCGAGGTGCTTCAAAAGCGGCTGTGCGCAATGGTGTCCCGCTCTGACGGCAACTCCGTCAGATGCCAAAATCTCGCTTATATCATGCGGATGAACGTCATCAACGGTAAAGGTTATGATTCCGTTGTGTTCCTCCGCCTTATCCGAGCCGATTATGTTTATTCCTTCGATTTCTCTCATTCGGTCAAACGCATACCCCGACACATCAAGCTCACACCTGTGAATTTCGTCAAAGCCGATACCCTTCACATAGTCTATCGCGGCGCTCAAACCGACCGCACCGGCCGCATTGACCGTTCCCGCTTCAAACTTATGCGGAAGCTCGGCATATACCGCCGAATTGCGTGTTACTGACTCTATCATCTCGCCGCCTGTGAGAAACGGCGGCATTTTGTTGAGCAGTTCCTCTCTTCCGTAAAGCACGCCTATCCCCATAGGGCCATAGAGCTTGTGCCCCGAAAACGCAAAAAAGTCAACGCCGAGCTCGGTCACGTTTACAGGAATATGCGGTGTGCTCTGCGCCCCGTCCGCAACCATTACTGCTCCGTTTTTATGCGCCATTTCCGCAATTTCGCGTATCGGATATTCACGGCCGAGAATGTTTGACACCTGGGTCACCGCAACTATTTTTGTCTTATCATTAATCAATGCTTCAACCTTATTCAGATCAAGCCTCCCGTCGCTTTCACATTCAATAAATTTAAGTTTCGCCCCTGTCTGCCTACAGACCATCTGCCACGGAAGGAGGTCGCTGTGATGTTCCATAATCGAAACGAGAACCTCATCACCCTCCGTAACATTTGAAAGGCCATAACTGTACGCGATGAGATTTATGCTTTCCGTTGTATTTCTGGTGAAGATTATTTCTTCGGGATGTGCCGCACCGATAAACTTTTGAACCGCCCGCCGCGAATTCTCATAATCCTCGGTCGCCTCTACACTGAGTTCATAGATTCCTCTGAGAGGGTTTGCGTTGTGCCTTTGATAAAAACCGTTCACCGCGTCAAGCACAGTCCGGGGTCTTTGCGCCGTTGCCGCGTTATCTATATATACGGTCGGGTCCTGCATAAGAAGCGGAAAATCTTTTTTATAATTCTTCTGCATCGTTATTCTCCGCCCTCTTTCGTATTTAATTCCGCATTGAGCGCACCCTCGGCGGTTTTTTCAAAGCCCTCGTCCGCCGCAAGGCGAATCAGCCTGTCTATCGCGGCGCGTGCCATAATATTTTCAGCCTCATCCTTGCCGATTCCGCGGCTTTCAAAATAGAACAGAGTGTCATCATCAAGCTCGCCGATTGTTGCGCCGTGTGTACCCTCGACGTTCTCTTCGGCGCATAATATAAGCGGAATCGTCTTGTTCACAACATTATCGCCGAGCATAAGCACCGTCTCGTTTTCGCTCCCGACAGAACCGTCGGAACCGTTTTTAAAGTCAATGCTTCCGCGGAAAACCTTCCGAGCCGAATCCATCAGCGCCCCCGCCGCGGTTATATCGCATTTTGTGGACCTTCCGTAATGATTTGCTACTATATTATAATCTATTTTCTGATTATTCCTTCCTAAATAAGCAACCTCGGTTTTAAGCTCGCTCTTGTCGCCTTTCAGCTCAATCAGGTTATCGGAATATATATCTCCGCCGCCGAGCATAACGGTGATGATTTCTATTTTGGAATTTTCCGCACAGTCTATCTCGGTTTCGTGACGGAGCATAGCTCCGAGCGACGGATTTAAAAGCTGAACCAAACGGATTGACGACATCTCAGCCGCATTCAATTTCATCTTGACCAAAAGCGGTTTTTCCGCTGTGCAAGTTTCAAATATTGTCACGAAACTGCCTTTCTCGGCATTCACGGTTAGCTGTTTCTCACCGTATTCGGCACCCTCGTCAGAAATGTTAAGCCTTATCGGCAGGGGAGCCTCCTCACGTTTAACCGAAAACTTGTCCTCGCCGAGGAATACGGCTTTTGACCCGTCCCACTCGACCTCTGCCGAATTGACTTTTAAACGGTTCCACGTAAGCGTCGGAAGCTTGTTTATTTGAATTGTATTTGACATATCTATTGCCCTCCTCTCAATCAGCCTATGCTGCCCTTCATTTCAAGCTGAATCAGGTTGTTCATCTCAACCGCGTATTCAACAGGCAGTTCCTTTGAAACATTATCGGCGAAACCGCTGACGATAAGGGCGCGTGCGTCCTCCTCGCTCATTCCGCGGCTCATCAGATAAAATACCGCTTCGCCGCTGATGCTTCCTATCTTCGCCTCGTGGCCTATCGCCGCGTCTTTCGTTCGGATGTCCATAGCCGGAACGGTATCCGACCGCGACTCTGAATCCAGCATAAGCGACTGACACGAAACCGAGGATTTCGCGCCTTTCGCATTCTTTTCAACCACAACGCTGCTGCGGAAGGTGCTG
>CAJKNM010000004.1 GCA_905201285.1 uncultured Eubacteriales bacterium
TTTTGAGCCGCCGTTTTTTTCTGTAGCAATCTTAAATTCAGCAATATCCATCACTGTTTCCGAACCGAACTCACGCAGGAGGTTCAGCACCTCTGCCTTAGTCGCCGGAGGCTCTGTGGCTTGATTTTCAACTATGCGACATACCCTCCTGATGGTTTTGGAATCCGCTTTAAGACGGTGCATTACTGGATTTATTTTCTCGCCAGCGGATGCACAAACAGCCGCAAGTCTCAGTGCAAAAACTTTCGGCAATTTATCCGCCGCCCTACACAGTTCCGGATCAAAATTCTCTGAACCAAAGCACTCGGGAAAAATCTTTTCAAGCACGTCCCGATATTTAATCAAAACCTCAGACGGCTTCTCCGCCGAGAGCAATTTTCTAAACTCGGCATAAACCCGCTCCATTGCTATTTCTCTAAGGTTTTCTGCCATTTCTCTTACTGCGGTTTCAGTTTTGTCCTCTATCTTAAAACCACATACGGCGGCGAAGCGCAGAGCACGGATTATTCTCAAGGCATCCTCCGAGAATCTCTTTTCGGGTTCTCCGACACACCGAATCACGCCGCGTCTTATATCTTCTCTTCCAGCAAACGGGTCAACAATCCCCTCATCTTCATTATAAGCCATCGAATTAATGGTAAAATCACGTCTCGCCAAATCTTTGGTTATATCCGTGACAAAGCTGACACTGTCCGGACGGCGATTGTCGCTGTAACTTCCGTCAATGCGAAATGTTGTCACCTCAACCGGAATTTTATCTGAAAGAATCGTTATTGTTCCATGCTTTATTCCTGTCGGAATTGCCGGCATAACCCCGTTAAATACCCGAATTATCTGCTCGGGCCTTGCGGAAGTGCAAACGTCCCAATCAGCAGGGGTCCTTCCCATAATACTGTCTCTCACACATCCGCCGACAATAAAAGCCTTAAAGCCTGCACTCTCAAGGTCCTTTAAAACATTTTGTACATAAACGGGTATTTCAAGCTTAATCATAATTCACCATCCACCATAACTATATCAGCGGCTTACCTTAAGAACAGCGGAAAGCGTACAATGCTTATCGAATCATCTATTGTGGTTCTCGGTATTTCATAGACCGTTCCCGCACCCTTATCTATAACCGAAAAGCCTGTTTTATAAAAGCGTCTCGCCTGACCTACAACGGTCTGGTTGATTGACCCATACGGATATGCGATAGCGGTAACCTCTCTTCCGGTTACGTTGTATATAGCGTCATTAGACCTTGAAAACTCGTCCGCAAGCTGATTCTCTGAAAGTTCGGTCAGCCTTGAATGGGTCGCCGTATGCGAGTATATTCTGAAAACGCCGCTGTCACTCATCTCATAGAGCTGTTGAGGGTTACAGTAATATTCCTCTCCTATTTTATCCGACACCATAAAAAGCGTTGCCTTTGCGTTATATTTTTTAAGAATCTTATACGCCTTGTCATATGTCTGAATATAACCATCATCAAATGTAATCACAACCGGTTTCTGAACCGTACTTGCAAGTGACAGCTCCTCCGGGAAAAGGAAGGTATAACCATTATCATAAAAATACTTTATCTGTTCCTCGAAGTTCGGTTCACTCACATATACATACGGATACGGGCCGGACGGATAATCTATTACGTGATACATCAAAATAGGAAGATTTCTCGAATTCCTCTGTCCGCTTTTACTGCGTCTGCCATAATTCTGAGCACGCACAGCCAGACTTATGTAATACCTTGCCATTCCCTCGGAAATAATTGATTTTGGCTTTAAAAATCCCGAGTTATTATATATACCAACCGCCGACAAAAATGCAATCTGACTTTGGTAAAAAGGGCTCACCTCATTTTGGTCGGTATGCCATACTATCTTTGTGTTATCATAAAAAAGATCCGGACACGAAACGTCAAGCGCCCTCTTTAGCATAATTAAAAATTCCTCTGTGGTTACCTCACGGTTCGGAAGAAAGTTATTACCCGAAATCGCATGAACAATCTTCTTTTTTCTGTAATATGCAACAGCAGGGTCATCTGTATCATCAAAGGTTGTTCCTGTTTCCCATACAGGCAGGACTTCTGTCAACATATTAACCGCTGACTTACGCGTAACCGCCGTATTTTCATCAGCATATGCCACACTTGGTATAAATAATGCTATAACCAGCAACGTAAATATAAATTTTCTCATCACTATGAATCCTTCTTTACATTTGTTTTATAATAATATTTCTGTCTAACTTATATAATATATCACACTTTAACCTAAATGTCCAGCTTTTATAACCTTTTTTACTAAAATATAAGTCTCACTTTTATATTTTTCCGAAAGACACAATTTAATTTCTGAGAGATTTTGTTGAAAATTCAGATTGACAATTAAAAATCCGTTTTGTATAATAAAGCTATTAAATTTAATATTCAAAATAATTCAGCGTGTTGCATTAAGCGTAAGTCCGGCTTTTTGCTTCACGCTTTTTTATTTTGTTAATTTTTTAAGAATGGAGATTTTTATGCAAAACACAACAAATCAAAACAAAATGGCTGTTATGTCGGTAAACAAGCTGCTGCTTTCTATGGGACTTCCCATCATTATTTCTATGGTTCTTCAAGCTCTGTATAACATAGTGGACAGCGCTTTCGTTGCAAATATGCAATCAAACGGTGAAGCTGCGCTGAATGCGCTTACTCTTGCGTTTCCTATGCAGATGTTTATCGTCGCACTCGGCAGGCAATTTGTTTTTATTCTTCCCATAGCATATTTTCTCGCTGCCGCAGTACGCAGCTATGTCTTTCCCGAATCGCTCATTTGGATTACGTTTCCATTCGGCGAATTTATAACAATGCTTATCGCTTGTGCGATGATGAAACACAAGTATAAAAAATTATCATTTTAACCATAAGCTAAATATAAAATATGTGTATATACCGAGAAATGAGATCGGTATATACACATATATCAAGAGAACATACTTTATACATCGGTGAACCCACCGAAATAAATCTTATTCATTATCACATTGTATAATATTGTTTCAAATACTTCTTCGGTGAAAGCCCCTCCGTCTTTTTAAAGCATCGGCTGAAATAAGCACTATCACAAAAGCCCAGCCTACCGGCAATCTCTTCTATAGAATGTTTTCCTGTAATTAAAAGTTCCTTTGCCCTTGATATTCTAAGCTCATTTCTGTATTCAGACACCGTCTTTCCATATCCTTTTTTAAACGTTCGCTGAAATGTCGATACGCTGACCGAACACATTTCAGCCAAATCAGGTTCCTTAAGTTCAAATTCAATATCGGCATCTATAGCCTGTTTTATCCGGACAAACTCTGCATTATTTTCGCCGGAACAGCAAAGTCCATCAACTATGGCATAAAGCATTGATTTAACCATACACTCTCTGCCGCTCGCCGTCCAATAACTTAAAATATCAAAAAATTTTTTTTGAAGATCTACACGATTTCTAAACATTAGTATTGTATTCTCTGATCCGGAGAATAATCCGCTGTTTCCATCAGGCGCTTTACAATAAAAATTAACCAATATGCTTTGTGTGGAATTAGCATCAAAAACCGCACGATAACGGGCATCTTTTTTCAGAACTACAACATCTCCGGCGGATGCCAAAATATTTGCTGTATCCATCTTATATCTAATCTCACCCGATACAATAAAACAAATTCCATAATGCGGACGGCTTTTGGTTTCATATGAAAAATAATTGCCGCTATGCCATATCTGATTATGCACAATTATGTTATAAAAGTTCAAGCTTGCCATATCCTCGTTAATCATGTTTTATCACCTGACATAATTATATAAAAAAACAGTCGATTAGTCAAGAATTTCTGCCGCAAAAACACAAAAATTCCTATATCAATATTTTGAATGTTATGTCTGTTATCAATTATGTTTTATCTAATTTAACATTTTTACCCTATCCTCTTGAGTTTTAAGCCACCTTCGTGCACCGTCGCCGAAGGTTTCGGCCTCTATTATGTAGACTCCGTTCTTTTCCTGCTTCACCACCGCGGTAGGGATACGATCCAAAATTGCTTCAGCTGACAATCCCGAATATTCAAACCGAATCGTATTCAGCCTTCCTCCGAACATAAATTGAATTCGCTTTTTAAACTCGCCGTCATTAAAACGGTCGCGATACGGAACCGTAAACTTTTCTCCCGTATCCTTTATGCATTTTATTCTGTCGATTCTGTATATTGTCGGATTAATGTCACAGGGGTCATCAAAATGTTCTTCCTTGTCTATATCATCAATAAACGCCGCAAGGTAGAAATAAAAATCCGATGCCATTATGCCGACCGGTTTAAGCTTCCTCCTTACCGGAGAACCACCTCCTAACCGCTCATATCCTACTTCTATTATGCGATGCCGCGATACCGCATCTCCGAGCTTACAAAGCTTGTCCAAAACGGCCTGCCCGTGCCGCGGCTCGCAATAATTAAATTTATCACAGCTTATCAGTTCAGACACATTATGCTTAAATCTTGATGAAATGCAGTTATTGACAATCTTATCGATTATCGGCATCATCTCAGACTTTATAAGCGGGCGGCTGTCAAGCAGTATCTTGCAAACAGCAAGCCCCTCGCCCTCGTTTAAATGTCCATCCTTCTCACTATGCAGGAAATACCCGCATTGCGACCTGTCGTATTTCACGCTTTTGTCAAGTCCGATATTCGCCGAATTGTTATCGAAAAATGCTCGAATATCATCTATATCACGCTGAATCGTTCTCTCGCTTACCCCAAATCTATTGGCCTCTTCAGCCTTTCTTACTATAACACCCGACTTAAATTTTTCATAAATCGAGAGAATTCTATCATATTTTGATTTTTTATTGTTGTCCATAACGAACGCTCCCTTTTCCAAAATCTACTTAATATTATACTCACGCACATAGACACATTATGTCATTTGTAAAAAAAATTAGAATTTAATTAAAAAATTTTACATAATGACATAATATGTCACACTAAATATGTATAATATAATTAGTCTCTATATAGGAAGCGCTGCTTTAGAAGTATTCTCTTTTACATTTCGGTAAGGAAAAACCTTAATTCCTTATCGAACACCAAATTTCCTTTCAAAGCTAAAATGTGCATTCTCAAAGGAGCACACCAAAAATGTAATTTTCTTCTTGTTTGGTTCTGTGCAAACGCTCTCATATGGATGTATGTAAAGAAGGAAATGCCCTTTTACCTAAAGCATTGTCTTCCTTATAGAGATTTATTCCTTTTTTTTACATTATTTTTATTATATCACCTTTTCCTTTTTATGTCAATATTTGTTAATATTTTAATTAAAACATCGAGTCAAACTTCATATCAAACCAACAATAAAATCTTGACAAAATGTGGGACTATATGATATTATAATCATACGAATTAAAAAACGCCTTGTTCTGCGCTCACATCACTGTATTTTTAAGTCTATATTTTCAAAAGGCACAGAGCCCGGACGTCGACATTTATTCAGAATTAATCGGAGGTAATCTCATATGATTGAATTAAAAAAAGGCGGAACAACAGTAAAAATCAATGAAATTGGAGCCGAACTTCAAAGCATTCTTCATAACGGTACGGAATTAATATGGAACGGTGACCCAAAATTTTGGACAGGCCGTGCTCCGATTCTTTTCCCGATTTGCGGAGGCCTTAAAGATGACGCATACTTTTGGAACGGCGAAAAATATTGCCTGCCCAAGCATGGTTTCGCCAGACACAGCAGGTTTACGGCAGAAAAAAAGACTGAAAATATTGCTGAATTTTTGCTCTGTTCAGATGCCGAAACCAAGACGAATTATCCGTTTGACTGGAAGCTCAATGTAACATATACTTTAAATGAAAGTGAACTTAAGATTGAATATTGCGTCACCAATTTATCATCCGGTATTATGCCATTTTCTATTGGTGCACACGAAGCGTATCTCTGTCCCGAAGGAATAGAAGAATATGACGTAATTTTTGAAAAAGAAGAAACACTTGACAGTTATATCTTAGACGGAAATCTTTTAGAGCATAACACTGTAAGGATTCTTGACAGAGGTCACGTGCTTCCGCTGAAATATGATTATTTTGAAGTAGACGCATTAGTTTTTAAACACCTGAACAGCAACTCGGCTGTTCTTAAAAATCGCTTAAACGGAAGATCGGTTAAGCTCAGCTTTAAAGACTTTCCTTACTTTCTCTTATGGACAATTAAGAAAGATGCACCCTATATATGTATGGAACCGTGGTACGGAATTCAAGACCCGGTTGACAGCAGTCAGGATATTCTTGACAAGGAAGGTATTATAAAGTTAAACTCAGGCGAAAGTAAAACATTAATTCACACAATTACTCTTATAGAGGAATAGAAATTCTTAATAAATTAAAATCAAATTCCGCGCTTTAGGTATAAATATTACCGATGCTGAATTAAATAAATACGGAAGAATTTTGAGTATCGGCTCTTATGCAACAAGCGTCAGTCCGTGCCATATTGACATATGACACGGACTGATTTATTTTTTTTTAATACACACTGCTTATTATATCAACACATTTTTCGATTCCGAGTTCACCGCTGTTGAGCGCAATATCATAATTCATCATATCGCCCCAATCAGAGTCCGTATAAAAATGATAATATGCCGAACGGCGCTTATCCTTTTCTTTTAATCTCTTTTCGGGTGCCTTTTCGCGTTCGCCGTAAACCTCAACAATACGTTTCGCTCTGCTTTCCATATCAGCGTGAATAAATACTTTAAGACAATCATTTCTGTCCCTTAAAATATAGTCAGCACAGCGCCCTATTATAACACACGGCTCCTTGTCAGCAAGTTCAAGAATTATCTTTCTTTGTGCATTCCACACATCATCCTGAAATGAATGTCCGTTATAATCCCGACCGCAAAGCATACCAAACCAACTGCTGCTGACTGCATACTCACCCTGTTCCTTAATATAATCGGGGGCAAGGTTAGTCTCCTGTGCGGTTTTATCAATAATCTCAGCATCATAGCATTTGATTCCGAGTCTTTGTGCCAATTCTTTTCCTACCGTTCTTCCTCCGCTTCCGAACTGTCTGCTGATTGTTATAATTTTATAACTCATTATGTAAAAACCTCCTCTTTTCTACAGCATTGCGCTGATTTTTAATAAATCTGATTCTGTTTATAGCAAAAATGAGCAGTATAAACAATCGGATTTACGTCGTTTCAACTACTCATTGCATTTATATTATATCATACTTTTTTGATTTTTGCAAGAAATCATAAAAAAATTTTTTATGATTCAGAATGTTGTTTATTCTGCATAATTTGGTTCAGCCCGCTTCCCGCACTCTTCACAAGAAGAATTAAGGCTCTTGTCACCGCCATAATCGTCGTATCATCAAGGTTTTTAACGGATTTAAGTGCGAATTTTATATTTGAAAGGCGATTCACATTCAAATCCTTAAGCGTATCCGAACCTCTCTCGCTGATTGCCGCAAATATCGCATCCACAAACTTCTCGCGCTGCTCATAATTCATATTTGTAAGCCAATTCTTTAATGTATAATCGAGGAACTTACTTCCGTCATTGACTGTTTCAAGATACACAAAGCCGTCACGGCGAACATTCCATGAATAAATGTCATGCTGCATAATTCCTACTCTCTCGCTGTGAACAATGGTATATTTCTCTTTATGACCGAGAAGCATTCCCACAACCGAAAATTGCGGAACATACGTGCTGACCTTCTCGCTTATCGTCTTATATCCATCATATTCAAGCACGCTGTCAACAAACCCGGGCCCATCAAAATTATATACTTTTTTAATTCGCTTCTGTATATCTTCCCCGCAAAACGCCGAAGCATACACTGCAAGGTTTCCGCCCTTTGAGTGACCGACTATAATTAAATCCCCCACTCTGTCTGCGGCAATCTTTTCAAGATATTTAACCGCCGAGGTCTGTGCCGGAACAGGACATACAAAGCCCATATTAAAGTCCTCTCTCCAGCCTGTAACAGTGCTGTCGGTTCCGCGGAACGAAACACATATATCGCCGCTTTCAAGTTCAACGGATACCGCCGAAAACTGTGTCTGGGTTTCAAAGTCCGACCTTGCCGTAAACTCAAATATGTATGAATTACAAAAACGCTCACTCTTTGAAATTTCTCTCAGGAAGTCAACATCCTCCTTTTGAAGGACAGTGCTTTCGATATTCGGAAGGGCCAGCATCTCCGCAGCAGCATAAGCAAGCCTGACCGGCTCTGACGGGTTTAATACAATATGTTCAAACGGTAGGTACGAGAGCCTTGCAAGGATTGCTCCGTCAACCTCGTTAAACATCTTATCATTCAGCGAAATATCTCCCCTCCACAACAAATAATCCAAAATATCAGCATTCATATTATAAATTTCTCCATTTCACAGCCTTGCATCGGCCAAATTAAAATAAAGGAGCCGCCTAAAGCCCCTTTATCTTAATTATATTCATCTTTATTTTCTTTTTATTACTTCTTTCGCCGCTTCAACTATTGTCTTTGCGTCAAGGCCATACATGGGAAGAAGCTCAGCCGGCTTTCCGCTTCTGCCGAAAACATCTTTTGTTCCGACTCTCTTCATCGGAACGGGCACAGTCTCACCCAGAACCTCTGCAACAGCCGAACCGAGTCCGCCGTTTATATTGTGTTCCTCAGCGGTAACTATAGCGCCGGTTTCTTTCGCGGCCTTTACGATAATATCCTTGTCAATCGGCTTGATAGTGGCCATATTTACCACTCTTGCCGAGATTCCCTGCTCTGAAAGAAGCTTTCTTGCCTCAAGCGCCTCAGGAACCATCAAACCGGTCGCGATCAATGTTACATCCTCGCCGTTTTCGAGTTCGACACCCTTGCCGATTTCAAATTTATAATCCTCGCTGAACACCGTCGGAACAGCCAGTCTTCCGAATCTTAAATATACAGGTCCGTCATAATCAATAGCCGCCTTAACCGCAAGCCGCGCCTCAACCGCGTCAGCAGGGTTTATGATGACCATTCCCGGGATTGTACGCATAAGGCCTAAATCCTCAAGGCACTGATGCGTTGCGCCATCCTCGCCTACCGAAATACCGGCATGCGTTGCGCCGATTTTAACATTAAGGTGCGGATAACCGATTGAATTCCTTATCTGCTCAAACGCCCTGCCTGCCGCAAACATAGCAAACGAACTGGCAAAAACTATTTTTCCGCAGGTTGCCATTCCGGCAGCAACCGACATCATATTTCCCTCTGCTATTCCACAGTTGATAAATCTCTCGGGATATGCCTTTTTAAAGCTCTCTGTCTTAGTTGATTTTGAAAGGTCAGCATCAAGAACAACAATCTTTTCATCGCCGCCAAATTCCGCAAGGGCCTTTCCATAGGCCTCTCGTGTCGCCACCTTTTCTCCTATCGGGTACATCATTATGCCTCACCTCCGACTTTCTTAATATACGCATCGAGTTCTTCCATCGCCTGTTCATACTGTTCCTTTTTAGGAGCAGCGCCATGCCATTCCGCCTTGTTCTCCATAAATGAAACGTCCTTACCCTTTATGCTTTTTGCAAGAATTAAGGTAGGCTTCCCTTTTGTGGCCTTAGCGTCATTTACGGCGGCCTCGATTTCTTCAAAATTATGCGCATCTATGTGAAGCACATTCCAGTTAAACGCTTCAAACTTTTTATCAAGAGGAGTCGGATTCATAACATCTCTGACATCACCGTCAATCTGAAGGCCGTTGAAGTCTAAAAACACAGTAAGGTTGTCCAGCTTATAGTGAGCCGCAAACATAGCCGCCTCCCACACCTGGCCTTCCTCTGATTCGCCGTCGCCCATAACAACGTACACGCGATAATCTTTATTATCAAGCTTCGCACATTCAGCCATTCCGCAAGCCGCACTTATTCCCTGACCGAGCGAGCCTGTCGACATATCAACGCCTTTCACACCCTTCATATCCGGATGCCCCTGTAAATAGCTGTCTATATGTCTAAAGGTTTTTATATCCTCCTTCGGAATAAATCCGCGTTCTGCCAGTGCGGCGTACAACGCGGGTGAACAATGCCCCTTCGACAGAACAAATCTGTCACGATCCGGATTTTTCGGATTCTTTGGGTCTATGTTCATCTCTTCCATATACAGATATGTAATTATATCCGCCGCGGAAAGCGAACCACCCGGATGCCCTGAATTTGCGCTGTATACCGCCTCTATCGCCATTTTTCTGACGTTTGCGGCGTGCAGCTTAAGCTCTTTAACCTTTTCTGCATTCATCTTTGAATGTACCTCCTATTATATTTCTGTCTTAATTATATTCCTTTAAATCTTGCTTGTAAATACTGATAATCAACGTATAGATTAAGAAAATCAATGATTTCTCAAGCAACAGTGTAAACTATATATTTTTAGTTTCAAAGCCTTTTCCCATTATTTCTTTTGCATCTGTCACTATTACAAATGAATCCGGATCAACCGAATTAATAATAAGCTTAAGCCGCGGAAGTTCCCTTTTTCTGATTACGCAGAGAAGCATCCGTCCTTTTCTTCCCGAATACATCGAATGTGATTCAAGTGCAGTAACTCCGCGCTTCATTTCTCCGTATATTCTCTCGGTTATTTCGCTCGTTTTGGGCGAAATAATAAATACCAGCCGTGCAAATTTAAGTCCCTCTAAAACAGTATCGGTCACATAACTGCTTATAAACAACGCTGCCGCCGAATACATAACCGTCTCCCAGCTTTCAAGCAATATTCCCGCAAGAAGTATTATCACGCCGTCTATCACCGCAAACAGAGTCCCCACTGACAGGTTCGGGTTAAACTTTCTGATAATCATTACCGCTATATCGGTTCCGCCGGTAGTACCGCCGCCGATTAAAACAACCGCTATTCCGACTCCCATAACCGCTCCGCCAAAGACGCAAGCCAAAAGCGCATCGGAAATCGGGATATGAATCCTTGACATAAGTTCTGTTGCCGCCGACAGTGCAAACATTCCGTAAAACGAACGCAAAAGAAATCTCTTGTCAAAATAGATAACCGCCGCGGCAAAAATAGGAATATTTATCACCGCAATAAGCAGTGAAACACGTATTCCTGTGATATAATGCGCCACTGCCGCCAGCCCGCTGACTCCTCCGGGTGCAATCTTGAACGGAACGAGAAAAACCGATAACGCACAGCCAATAAGAGCCGCACCGATTGATATTTGTATAAGTGGTGAATAAAACCGATTTTTTATTCTGTACATATCCGTCTCCTGTAAGTTTAAGTCATATGTACAAAAAAATCATCAAAACAAGTGCGCCATCAGTTCCGAAATACGCTTTGTGTCGCCCTTTATGTAAAGGTAACCGATTAAAGCCTCCACCCCGGTGGCAATCTTATAGTCAATAACATCCGCATTTTTAGGCGGATGCGACTTTGCATTTCTTCCGCGTTTAAACGCGGAAAGCTCTTCCTCTGTCAGTATGCCCTCAATTCTGTGATAAAATTCAGCCTGTGCCGAAGCACATACAAATTTTGTTGCCATCTTATGAAGGTCATTGACCTTGTGATTTCCGTCAACCGTAAGGTGACTTCTTACATACAATTCATAAACACAATCGCCGAGATAGGCAAGAGTCAGAGCCGAATATATATTAGGCTCGTTGCCACCGCCGGCTGCCGCGGCAACAGTTCTTTCAATGTTTTCGATATTACTCATACAAGCACCCGCTTACGCCTTGATAAGCTGCTGCCCATGAGGCGTGTCCTTAACAATATAACCCATTTCTTTAAGCTTATCACGAAGTTCATCAGACTTAGCCCAATCCTTAGCCGCACGAGCCTCAGCGCGTTCAGCAGCTATTTTTTGAACATCGCCGTCTGTGCCTTCTTTCTTCTTTCCGAGAAGGCCGAGGACATCACCGAGTTCGCGTATTGCCGCGGAGCACTTTCTGCATACCTCTGCGGACGGGTTTTGAGTTATTATCTTATTGACGTCGGCAACCAACTCAAATATAGCCGAAATTGCGTCAGCCGTGTTAATATCATCATCCATCGCAGCTATGAACCTCTGTTTATGCCCTTCCAGACCGTCAAGAACCTCCTGCTCTGCCGCGTTCGCAGCCCTGTCCTCTGCTGATTTTTCAAGAAAATCGAGTGTTTCAAGACAGGTATATATTCTTCCGAGCGCCGACTTTGCGGATTCCATCAAATCCTTGCTGAAGTTAATCGGACTGCGATAATGCGCCGAGAGCATAAAGAAACGGATAACTTCATAATCAAATTCCTTTGCAACATCACGAACGGTAAAGAAGTTACCGAGTGATTTAGACATCTTTCTGTTGTCAACGTTTATATAGCCGTTATGAAGCCAATAGTTTGCAAAGCAGCAGCCGTTTGCCGCTTCGCTCTGTGCAATTTCATTCTCGTGATGAGGGAAGATTAAATCCTGACCGCCGCTGTGAATATCAATCGTTTTCGCAAGGTACTTATTTGCCATTGCACTGCACTCGATATGCCAGCCCGGTCTGCCCATTCCCCACGGACTCTCCCACGCGGGTTCACCGGGTTTTTGCTTTTTCCATAAAGCAAAGTCCATCGGGTCTTCTTTGTCCTCGTTTATATCAATTCTCGCCCCGCTCTCTAAATCCTCAAGAGGCTGGTGCGAAAGCTTTCCGTAATCCTTAAAATTTCTTGTTCGATAGTACACGTTTCCGTCAACGTTATAGGCATAGCCTTTTTTCTCAAGTGTGGATACAAGTTCAATAATAGCGTCTATATTTTCCGTTGCACGCGGGTGAACGGTCGCTTTTTTTATTCCCAACCCCTGTGCATCGGTGAAATACTCTGAGATGTATTCGTCAGCAAGCTCTTTTACCGTTATGCCAAGCTCGTTTGCCTTGTTTATCATCTTGTCATCAACATCAGTGAAGTTCTGAACAAATTCAACCTTATAGCCCTTATATTCGAGGTATCTTCTCAAGGTGTCAAAAATAATAAACGGGCGTGCGTTTCCTATATGAAAAAAGTTATATACAGTAGGTCCGCACGAATACATTTTCACCTCGCCCTTTTTTATAGGAACAAATTCCTGCTTACTTCGTGTAAGTGTGTTATACAAATAAAGCTTGGTATCAATCATTTTCTATCTCCTCCAATTTTTTCTTAAGCCTTTCAATCTCGCCCCTGATGCTGCATATATCCATCGAGATTGGATCGGGTATGTGAATCTGGTCAAGATCAGCAACCGGTTTAAGCACCGGTGATGCCGAAGCGACTCTCTTATTTTCAAGCCAGACAATGTGCGCCGGAACACCAACACACGTGCTGTTTGGCGGTATCTCGCTTAATACGACCGCGTTTGCGGCAATCTTACTGTTATCACCGACCGTAAACGGACCGAGGACCTTTGCCCCACAGCCGATAGTAACGTTATTTCCTATCGTCGGATGACGCTTTCCCTTATCCTTACCGGTTCCTCCTAAGGTAACCCCTTGATAAATCGTACAATTATCACCGACAACAGCCGTCTCGCCGATAACCACGCCCATTCCGTGATCGATAAAAACACCCTTGCCTATCTGTGCCGAAGGATGAATTTCGATTCCGGTTCTGCGCCGTGTGCGCTTTGAAATCCAATCCGCTATAAAGTGATGCCCCCTTTTATCAAGAGTATGCGCAATCCGATAATTTATTATTGCCCTAACGCCGGGGTACAAAAGCAAGACCTGCGCCTTTGACCTTGCGGCGGGGTCACGTTCAAAAACAATATTAACTTCATCTTTTATAACCTTAAAAAAATTCATATATCTGCTCCTTTAAGCCAAAGCCTTTAGGTCATATAGTATTAGTATAACTCATTTTTGACATTTAGTAAAGAGTTAATTTAAAATTTTTTGACATATTTTTGCCAAATTCTAAAATTTGTCGTATGCACGCTATTTTTTTAATTTTTTACTTGATTTTTTATCAAAAATGTCATACAATAAAGTATATACCATATATAATTATACGCTATAGTTTCTCAAAAGGTGATAACGTGAAAGAAATCTTCACGTTATCACCTGGCGGATTAAACCGCTCGCGCGAAATTTTCCTCACTTTGTTCGGGACACACACGAGCGCAATAATCTCTTATTGTTTCCTACCCTGCGAATAAGAGAAATTTGTTACTGTTTGTGCCGATGCAGGGCGGCAGATAAGGAGATTACTATGAAAAATATAAAAAAGTTTTTTACAATTCTTTTGTGTCTGACGTTTATTCTGACTGCCGCTTCCTGCGGAAAGAAAAAAGACAATTCAAATACCGATGCGTCAATCAGCAATATTCCTACGGCCTCAGCTGATGATAATCAGTCACAGGAAAATTCAGAACAGAATAATGCCGATACTGATAATTCCACATCCGACGAATCGGAAGCGGGAGACAAAAGCTCTTCATCAGGCAAACAAAATAATACACAAAACCGACAGGAATCAGCGAACAAGGATCGGACTCCTCAGACAGACAATGCTGAGATTGAAAGCAATATCCGTGACGCTCAGGAACTGATTAATGACGGAAACATTGATGATGCAAAAGCGCTTATACGAGTTTTAAGAAGCAGAAATTTAACCGAGTCTCAGGAAAAACGAGTTGACAAACTCGAGTCACAGCTCATTTCCATCAGCGATTAAAAAACTGTCTTCCGCAGGACAATCATAGAATATCACAATATTTCAGCTATACAATTTTAAGAAAGGAGTTTCGGCTTTATCGAAGCCGGAAATATATGTACACAAAAATGAGTTCTGATTTTAATTCATATTTAAGTAATTCATCAAAAGAAACTTCATCCGATACAAAAACAAATCCGGTTGAATATATGCGTTGGTCTATAGACAAAATGATTTCCAAAACCGCACCAATGTTACAGGCACTTATGTATTCCACCAATCTTGATCCAGACGAACTTGAATGTGTATACAAAACATATCTCTACGAACAGAAAATGATGTCCTTTGTGCATAATATATCTATTTTATACAATGACATTCCTGGAGGAGATGCTATAGCCGTAAACATCGCAAATTATGATGTCGGTCATTTTCTCACCTCGCTGACAAAACAAACTCTCAGAATTTTCGACAATTCGGGTATAGAAATTTTTGTTAAATGCAGTAAAAACTGTAGATATGCCTCATTTGACTTAAAATTGCTCGGGTTTATAATGTATAATATTATCTCAAATGCAATCATTCATAATAATCGAAAAGAAAAGGTTATCGAAATTAACGCCAAAACCGAGTCAGAACGTGTATCCGGTAAAAATCAAAAATACCTTAAAATTTCCGTTAAGGATAACGGCCCGGGAATTAATGCAGCCAAACGAAAAACTCTTTTTGTAATGGATAATACTATGCTTCAATATGATATGATTGAGAAAACAGGAGGGTTTATGAAAAGCGTATTTGGGCTTAAGGCATCATATAAAGCTGCAAGAAGGATGGACGGATATATAGAATATCTTCCCGGCAAGGGTGCTGAATTCGTAATATCTATCCCTCAGAAGGACGAAGTATGTGGGTTTTATGAATCACAGGTTGCCGAACCTCAGATGCACGAGTTGTTTCCTATATATGCCAGTGCTCTTTTAAAACTAAAATACAATGAATAATTATTGAATTTTTGGTTTATCATTTTATATAAAATGATGTGACTTTTGCCAAACACAAAAATTAACCTGCATTCTGTCACTTCTGCAAAAATGAATCAAATACTTGACAATATATTAATTAAATGTTACAATAAATTTTGTATAAAAAATGTTCAAAAAGATGCGGCTTATCGCCTTTTCTTGAATATTAAAAAGCCGGTTTATACCGACGAAATTATACCATATGGCTATTCCGGTATTCACGGCTTAGCTACAATTATTGGAGGTTTTTTAAATGACAAATTTTGAACAGTGGAATGGTTTTAAAGGTTCAAAATGGCGTGATGACATTGACACACGTGATTTTATAATCGAAAACTATACACCCTATGACGGTGACGAGTCGTTTCTTGAAGGCCCCACCGAGGCCACAGACAAGCTTTGGGGTAAGCTCCAAGAGCTCCAGAAGGAAGAACGTGCCAAAGGCGGCGTTCTTGATATGGACACACATATCGTTACCGGCTTAACCGCACACAAGCCGGGCTATATTGATGAAAGTATGAAGGATCTCGAACAAATCGTAGGTCTTCAGACAGACAAGCCTTTAAAGCGTGCGTTTATGCCATTCGGCGGAATTAAGATGGCCGAAGAAGCCTGCAGCACCTACGGCTATGAGCCCGACCCTGAGCTTCACAAAATCTTTAATGTATATCACAAGACACACAATCAGGGTGTTTTCGATGTTTATACTCCCGAAATGCGTAAGATTCGTAAAAACAAGATTGTTACCGGTCTGCCCGACACTTACGGCAGAGGCCGAATAGTCGGCGACTATCGTCGTGTTGCCCTCTACGGTATTGACAGACTTATCGAAAAGAAACAGGAAGACTTTGCTAACATAGACAGCGAAACTATGTTCGAGGATGAAATCCGTCTCCGCGAAGAGGTTAAGGATCAGATTAAAGCTCTGCAGGGAATCAAGGCTATGGCTGAATCATACGGCTTTGATATTTCTCAGCCGGCTAAGAATGCAAAGGAAGCCTGCCAGTGGCTCTATTTTGGTTACCTTGCTGCTATCAAGACTCAGAACGGCGCCGCGATGAGTGTCGGAAGAGTTTCTACCTTCCTTGATATTTATATTCAGCGTGACCTCGAAAACGGCACAATAACCGAAAAGGAAGCTCAGGAGCTTATCGATCATATGGTTATGAAATTCCGTATGGTTAAGTTCGCGCGTATTCCTTCATATAATGAGCTGTTCTCGGGCGACCCGGTATGGGCAACACTTAATGTCGGCGGTAAAGGTATCGACGGCCGCAGCATGGTTACGAAGAATGACTTCCGTTTCCTTCACACTCTTGAGAATATGGGTCCGTCACCCGAGCCTAACCTCACCGTTCTCTATTCTTCAGAGCTTCCTGAAGCGTTCAGACGTTACGCTGCTGCTATTTCTGTTCGTACAAGCTCAATCCAGTACGAAAACGATGATGTTATGCGTGTTGTTTGGGGCGATGACTATGCAATATGCTGCTGTGTATCTGCTACACAGACGGGTAAGGAAATGCAGTTCTTCGGCGCACGTGCTAACCTCGCTAAATGCTTGCTCTATGCTATAAACGGCGGTGTTGACTGTAAGACAAAGGTTCAGGTAGGCCCTGAATTCCCGAAGATTACATCAGAATATCTTGATTACGACGAAGTTCTCGCGAAGTATGACAAGATGATGGATTGGCTCGCTAAGGTTTATGTTAAGGTATTGAATGTAATCCATTATATGCACGATAAATACTATTATGAAGCGGCTGAGATGGCTCTTATCGATACCGATGTACGCCGTACATTCGCTACCGGTATTGCAGGGTTCTCACACGTTGTTGACTCTCTCTCCGCTATTAAATATGCAAAGGTTAAAGCTGTCCGCGACGAAGACGGAATCGCTCAGGACTTTGAGATTGAGGGTGACTTCCCGCGTTACGGAAACGATGACGACCGTGCGGACGAGATTGCTGTGTGGCTTCTTAAAACATTTATGGGCAAGGTTAAAAAGTGTCACACCTATAGAAATTCAGAGCCGACAACATCGATTCTTACCATCACATCAAACGTTGTATACGGTAAGGCAACCGGTACTCTGCCTGACGGACGTAAGGCAGGAGAGCCTCTGTCGCCCGGTGCAAACCCGAGTTACGGCGCAGAAAAGAGCGGACTTCTTGCATCACTTAACTCTGTTGCTAAGCTTCCGTATGAATATGCTCTTGATGGTATCTCAAATACACAGACAATTAACCCTGACGCTCTCGGTCACACCGAGAACGAGCAGACAACAAACCTTGTAAACGTTCTTGACGGTTACTTTGACAAAGGTGCTCATCACCTCAACGTAAACGTATTCGGCAAGGAGAAGCTTATCGACGCTATGGAACACCCCGAAAAGGAAGAGTACGCTAACTTCACAATCCGTGTTTCGGGTTACGCTGTTAAATTCATCGACCTTACCCGTGAGCAGCAGCTTGATGTTATATCAAGAACCTGCCACGCTTCTCTGTAAGCCATATGTTAGGACGTATTCATTCAACCGAAAGTTTTGGCGCAGCCGACGGCCCCGGCGTTAGATTTATAATCTTCGTTCAGGGCTGCGGTATGCGATGCCGCTATTGTCATAACCCTGACACATGGAATAAAAACAGCGGCACCGAGGCAGATGCCGATTCGCTTATCGAAAAGGCACTTCGTTACAAGACGTACTGGCGGAAAGACGGCGGAATCACTGTCAGCGGCGGCGAGCCACTCTTGCAGATTGATTTTCTGCTTGAGCTCTTAAAAAAAGCCAAAGAACACGGTATCAATACGGTTATTGATACCGCCGGCAAGCCATTTACTCGTGAAGAGCCGTTTTTCAGTAAGTTCAATGAGGTAATGAAGTATACCGATCTTGTTATGCTCGATATAAAAGAGTTTAACCCTAAGCGACACAAGGATTTGACCGGTTTTGACAACGATAATATTATCGATATGGCAAAATACCTCTCTGAAATAGGTAAGCCGATGTGGATAAGACACGTTCTTGTCCCCGGGCACAGTGATTTTGACGAGGATTTAGACGCTCTCGGTGAATTTATCGGAACCCTCTCAAATGTCGAAAAGGTTGAGGTTCTGCCTTATCACACGCTCGGCAAGTTTAAATGGGAAAACCTTGGCATTCCCTATAGCTTAGAGGATGTTAATCCTCCTTCCCCCGAAAGGGTGAAAAATGCCGAAAAACGTCTTAAAGCACATTTTAAAAAATAATGTATACTAAACCAAAACCGGCGTATCGTTTATCGCGATACGCCGGTTTTGTGTTGTCAATAGATCAAGGTCAATATTTGTAAGCTTTATGCGGTTGTTTTCATCTGAAGTCTGAGCCTGTCCGCAATCATCGCTATAAACTCTGAATTTGTGGGCTTGCCCTTTGAATTTGCAATCGTATACCCAAAGAACGAATTCAACACGTCTGTATCTCCTCTGTCCCAGGCAACCTCAATAGCGTGACGGATAGCGCGTTCAACTCTGCTCGGCGTGGTGTTAAAATCCTTTGCGACAGTAGGATAAAGCTCTTTGGTAATCGAATTGATTACATCAAGATTATCAACCACCATTATAATAGCGTGTCTCAAATACTGATACCCTTTAATATGTGCGGGAATACCGATTTCGTGTATGATATTTGTAACCATTGTTTCAATATCCTGCTCGGGCTTTCTTTTTACAATACGAATGTCCGCCCCGCTGATTTTCTTCTTCGTCTCCTCGATTGCATCGTCCCCCTTCATAAACATTTCAATTCTGTTTAATAACGAGTCCACATCAAGAGGTTTTTGCATAAAATATTCGGCTCCCATCGCTATTGCATTTGCAGCTATTTTCTCGTTTGCAATAGAACTTACCATAAAAAATGCAGGGGAATTCGGGTTTGTGTTCGGTTCCACCCTCTCAAGTACGCCAAAGCCGTCAAGATTCGGCAGGACAACATCCAGAATAACTACATCAGGCTTTCCCTCTTCTATCAGATCAAGGGCATCAATACCTCCGCACGCAGTTCCAACAAGCTCAAACCTATCGCTTTCATTAATCACCTTGCTTAACGCACATACCAGCTCCATGTCATCATCTACTATAAGTACTTTACATTTTTTGTTTAGAAATTTTTCCATTTCTACTCTCTCCTCCGTTTTTTCAAGTTTTTAGTTTTTATTCAACTTTATGTATATTATAAACACAAATTACATTATTTGTCAATAGTTTTTAACAAAATAATTGTTATTTTTTTACAATTCTATTACAACAAAAATCAAAAACTCACAAATCGATTTTTTCTGACGTTCTATAACCTTTTAACCGTTTTTTCTATCGACAAAATGCACAAAATAATTACACGTTGACTTTTCTCCGTATCACGCCGCAGCAGATATTAATATCTGCCGCGGCGTTTTACTTTGATTGAAATACTTCAAGTTCAATACTGAATAGTCTAACTTGCTGCCGATGTCATTTTATCCACAAAAACAGCATAGCCTCTTGTCGGATTGTTGACAAACACATGGGTGATTGCCCCTACAAACTTTCCGTCCTGAATGAGCGGAGAGCCTGACATACCTTGAACAATTCCGCCTGTTTTTTCAATAAGCCGTGGGTCTGTGACCTTAACAATCATACCCTTGGATGAATTCTCATCATCATTTATTTTTATTATGCTCACCGAGTATTCACAAACTTCGTCACCTTCAACATTGCACATAACAGATGCGTCTCCTTCGTGGACCTCATCTCTCTCAGCAACGCTGATTGCCTTATCTGATTCTAATTTATCACGGTTGAGCCTTCCGAAAATTCCTTCATCCGTGTTTTTATCAATACTTCCGATTTTATTATTTCCTTCACTGAAAACACCTATCAATTCACCCGGAGCGCCTTTTTCACCCCGTCTTATCGATGTTATCTCGGCTTCAAGCGCATTGCCGCCGCTTATATTGATTAAACTTCCGTTTGAATCACATATTCCGTGGCCGAGCGCGCCAAAGTTTCCTGTGTTTGGGTCATAATAGGTCATTGTGCCTATTCCGGAAGCAGAATCCTTTATCCATACACCTATACGGTACTTTCCGTCGCTTACATCTTTTTTGGGTTTTACGGTTGTTTGCATTTCATTTCCGTTGTGTTCATAAATAACAGCCACTTCATTTTCTCCATCGGTTAGTTTTTCAAGCGTTTTAACTGATGTTACCTCTTTTCCGTTAATTTTAAGAATAGTGTCTCCGCCTGAAATTCCTGCCTCAGCCGCCGGCGAACAAGAGCCTCCTCCCTCTTCTTCAAAGCCGGCAGTATTTATAACACTTACACCCTTGATATTAACGGTTACCCCGATTGTTCTGCCGACAGGAACAAGCAAACGTTCCTCTGCATATGCCGATACATTTATGAGAGACAAAAGCAGAAGCACTACACAGTACGGTTTAAAAAAATTACTTATTTTTTTCATATCTACCTCTCGGGAAATGTTTTTTCCGTCATAGATATTATCGCCGAACTCATTTTTTTCAGTCATACAATAAGATGAAGTATGCACACAAAATAGTAATCCATTTTAACCTCTTTTATCCGACCCATCTAAATACGTGCGTTACACAAAATCGAAAAAATTATGAATACAATTTAATCCAATTTTGTTTTTAAAATTAAATCATAAAGTATTTTGCGCATTTTGTCGAATAATATCATATATAATAACACAAAATTAACTTTATGTCTATACCATAATTAAATAAAGATAGTTCAAAAGCCTGAAAAATCTTCAAAAATATTGATTTTTCCTGTATTGACAGTAGTTTTTATTTATGTTATTATTATAAAAACAGCAAATATTTTTGGAGGCGAATTATGAACAAAAGATTCAAAACACACGATATGGTTATTTCAGCATTGCTGATTGCCATAGGAATATTGATTCCTATGATATTTACAGGGCCGCCGTTTCGGATAATAATAGGCCCGTATACCGCGACAATTATGGCACACGTCCCGGTAATTATAGCGATGTTTATATCACCTCAAACAGCAATTTTAACAGCCGTAGGCACAACTATAGGTTTTTTCTTTACCGCACCTGTTATTGTTGCTGTACGAGCCGCTTCTCACATTGCATTTGCAGTATGCGGCGCTTACTTAATTAAAAAGGGAATGACCGCTGTTCCGCTTTGTGTCGTTACCGGTATTATTCACGCAGTGCTTGAAGGGCTTGTTGTTCTCATTTTCTTCGCAGGCGGTCTGAGCACCCCAACAGCCGGATACTCTGTTACCGCTTTGGTAATAATCACAGTAGCCGGAACCTTAGCACATCACACCGTTGACTTTATCATCGCGTATGTTGTCGGCAGCGCTCTGCATAAGGCAAGGCTTATGCCCGGTCTCCCCGGACTTTCTAAGAAAAATGCTTAAATAAAAGGAGAGAGAATATGCTTATAGACTTCAATAAAATCGAGAAGACTGTTCTTCCCGCCTTTAAGGGCGGCGAGGGCGAGTACCACGCAAGGATGTTCACCGATGACAACAACAAAATTATGTACGGCTGCTTGCCTGCGGGTTCTTCCATCGGTATGCACACACACACGGGAAACAGCGAGATAATATATATTCTTTCCGGAAATGGAAAAGTGATGTATGATGATACCGAAGAAGCTCTGAGCAAAGGAAGCTGTCATTATTGCCCCGAGGGCCACACACACAGTCTTATAAACAACAGCGATTCGGATTTAAAATTTTTTGCCGTTGTTCCCGAACATAGCCGTTGTTCCCGAACATAAAAAATAAGGAGTGACAAATATGAATGAAACATATAAGGAAAAAGCTGAAAAATTAATACCTATGCTCGAAAAAAGGAATTTCGAGGTATATTATTGCGAAAACGGCAAAGAAGCGGCGGAAAAGGCGCTTACTCTTATAGATAAAAACGACTTAATTGCATGGGGAGGTTCACGCACGGTTTCGGAAATCGGCCTGCTTGACCTGCTTCGCAGTAAGGGGTATAATCTGTTAGATCGTGACACGGCCAAAACCGACGAAGACAGGTTCGAGATAATGCGCCGCGGACTTCTTTCGGATACATTTTTAATGAGTTCAAACGCTATTTCAGAGGACGGAGTTTTAGTCAATATTGACGGTCTCGGCAACCGCCTTGCAGCTATGCTTTTCGGTCCGAAAAGCGTTATTGTTATTGCTGGAATGAACAAGGTCTGTCCCACTGTGGAGGAGGCTGAGGATCGGGCGCACAATATCGCCGCGGTAAAGAACGCAGAGCGTTTTGGCCTTACCAAAACCGGCTGTGCGCATGGGAAGTGCGTTGACTGTCTATCTGATGAATGTATGTGTTCTTATATCGTCAAAACAAGACGAAGCAAACAAAAAGGCAGAATTAAAATCATTCTTGTCGGCGAAGATTTAGGCTTTTAAAGCTCCCAAAACATCTATTAAAAAAATACTTTTTATTTATGATATATGCCTCTGCGATTAAACATCGCAGAGGCATATATTGTTTTTATAGGTTTTCTGAAATTCTTTCGAAGATTGCGGCCGCTTGTGCACGTGTTGCATTATTTTTCGGTGCAAATCCGCCGTTATCCTCGCCCAATATAATTTTTTTGTCATTGAGCCACATTACGGCATCTAACGCGTATTCCGAAATTTCATCCGTATCCGTGAAGCTCGGCCTGCCCTGAACAGATACATCGTGTCCTTTAAAAGCTAAGTAACGATAGATGATTGCTGCCATCTGTTCACGTGTGATATTGTCATCGGGCGCAAATTCGGTATTTGTTATGCCTTTTACTATACCGTTATTGCTTGCCCACGCAACAGCCTTAGAATACCAGCTCCCCGTCCGAACATCCGAAAATCCCGATATACCCGCGGTTGGCTCATTCTCCATCCGATAGAGAACTGTTACAAACATAGCGCG
Source organism: uncultured Eubacteriales bacterium (assembly GCA_905201285.1). GTDB lineage: Bacteria > Bacillota > Clostridia > Monoglobales > Monoglobaceae > UMGS1820. The sequence goes on from CAJKNM010000004.1 coordinate 23,621, forward strand.
TGTTACTTCGGAATCAGGCTCAAAGATATTTGTGTCTGTTCCTTTCATCAAGCCCTTTTCATACGCATACATAACCGAGTCATAGAACCAATCACTCTCTTCTACATCCTTAAACGGATTTGATGTAGGCGGCTTATAGGTTGTATTGCTTCCCGAACCTCCGCCGTTTCCTCCGGGTGTAGGTGTGGGTGTTGGAGTCGGCGGTGTCGGGGTCGGGTCATCGTCCGAATCATCATTTGTTCCGCCGAGAACAGCGTATGCGCTCTCTCCGTCAAGTGAAGCAACTATAAATCCGTTTACCTTTTCGCTTGACGTGAGGTTGTTGCCCTCGCCTATTCCGGCACTTCCCGAAACCGTTGAAACGTTCCAGTCAACTCTGTTCGCCGCCGCACTGTCATCATTAATATCGATGTATTTATCGCCTTGTTTAAGCTTAAGCGAGAGTTGCCCGCTGCTGCCTGCGGCAATTTTCTTTTGGCTGTGATCATCGCCGTTTAAGAATACGGCTAAGCTTGCATTCGGATCACCGAGTGCGCTGTTGGTAAGCGACAGAGTTATCGGTGCAGTTTCGTTTCCGATTTTGTCTTTGGCGTATATCATTATATTTTGATATGCCTTTGAAGAATCAAGGGTTATACTTTCCTCAAATTCTTGACTGTCGGTTATATTAAACGCCTGTGGCTCTTTTCCCTCGGCACAGATATAAACGGTCGCGCCGCTGTCGCTTATACCCTTGACAGTGACCGAATTATCAAAGAAACCTCCGTTTGACGGACTGCTTATCTGAAGTCTCGGTGCAAGCGTGTCAACAGTAAACATATACTTTTCTGTGACGCCGTCGCCGTATTCATTCTCACCTTTAAATGTGAGCGTATGGCTTCCGTCGGTCAGACCTTTCAGAGTAATTGTTTCGGCCGTTGCTTGATTCAAGCTGCCCGATTGCTCTCCGTTGTCGAGGCTCCACGTGCCGCTGACAGGAATGTCCGAAGTAAAGCTTATCGAAACATCAGATGAGTTTACCGTATCGGTTTCATCTATAACTTGACTGTCGTTAGCTTTTAATGTGATATTTGCCTTTTTAGGTGCGGTCATTTTAGGCGGTTCGCTGAGCGTCTCATCGGACAGTATCTGTATATCGGAATTATCGGATTTTTTATATCCTTTAAGTCCGACTTTGTATTGCTTTCCGGCGGACAGACCGAGAATTTCGCTCTTTTCGGTATATTTCGCTTTTTCGTCCTCAGCCAACTTTTCATAGTCGTTGGGGGTGATTTTATACTCTTTATTGTTCTTTTCGTCTTTATATTCGTATACGGTTTGTGAATATTGCCCTCCGACGGTTATAATGCCGTTTTCATCGGCTGATGCATCGACATTATTAAATATGGTCGGTGTTGCCTTTCCGTCAGCTATTTCATAGACGGTTGCTTTAAATCCGTCATATTTAGCTGCATTTGTGACATTTAGGTCAATGCTGTAATCACCGCCGAGGCTTGCCAAAAATTCGGGCTTTGTTGGCTGTTTTGAATTTGTATACAAAAGCTTTTTTGCGGCATCGACAATCGGGTTGGAACTTTCGTCGGCGGTCTTTGCAACCGCACGTATCGTATATGTTCCGCTCGGCATATTTTCGGGTATGCGGATACTTGCGTTTCCGTCATTTATGGCAAGTTTATCACTTGTTTTATAAAGCGGATATGCTTCGCCGTTAGCATCTGTCGCGTATATGGCAAGCTCGCTGAACTTATCCAAATCACCGCTCCACGTTACTTTTGAAGTCCCGTCAAACGTTAATGTGTCGAGTGTCGGCAGTTTTGCCATTCCGTAGAGAGTCAGCGTTGATGCAACGGGGGTTGTTACAGTTAAATTTTGATTAAAGTAGTTACAATCGGTAACCGTCACGGTAAGAGTGCCCTGTTTGCTATCTTTATCCCAGTTAAAGGACGCATTTGCATTTGCGTTTTCGGGAGCATCCGCATAACGCTCGGGATTCAGCATAGTAAGCGGATAGTCGGCGATTTTAATATTGTCGGCATAATATTTAGCCGATGCCTCATCGGGCGCGCTGAACACAATGGTAAGAATACCGTTTTCGTTATTATATGTTCCGAAGTTTACAGTATGAGTCTTTTTGCCCGCCTGTGATGTAACCTTTGCACCGGTTGAAGCTCCTAAAATCGGCTGATTGTTTGCGGCGAGAGTGCGAATGCCGTTATTCACGCTCATATAAAGCGTTTTTCCGGTTGTATCGTCATGATAAACCGGAACAGCCTTAAGCGACTGCATAGAAAACGGGTCTATCGTTGCCTCGGGGGCATCATACTTACCAAAGGCAAAGTCAACATCGCCGCCCCAATAATAGGTCACGCCCGCGTCAATCTTTAAAACGTGAATGGCGCCCCAGATTTTCTGCGCGTTTATGCCGAGGTCGGCTGAACCGATTTCTTTTCCGCCGAAGATCGGAATTTTGTCGGGAATCGATACGCTTGCCGTGGCAAAGCCCTCCCAGAAATACTTTCCGGTTTGTTTGTCTTTTTCGACTATGATACTTCCATTACCCTCGATTGCATCAAGGATGTCAAGATAAACCGCCGCCGCAAATTTAAGCTCGGGATACCATTGACAATTTATGCCTGCATAATTTAAAAGGCTGATTCCCGCGATTTCGACATCAGACAGTCCTATGCTAAGCGCACGCGGACTTATGCTTAAATCGCCCCTTGCCGAGAGAACGTCAAACAGCGCAAACTGTCCGCTCAGTAAAAGCGTAATCGGCGGCACCGATGAGCTTGGATAAATCGTCTCATACAGATTGTCTATTCCTCCGCCTGCACCCTTTATCCAGAATATTCCGAAGCCGTCTACGTTTATTCCCGGGGTGAAGCCTCCGGCATAGAAATAGAGCTTGTCGGGGATAGGAATACCGTTATGGCTTCTGAGGGTGATTGCCGCCTCCATCTGAAAGGCAAGCATATCCGCCGTTCCCTCAACGCCGATTGTGTATTCTTTGTTCATTACTTTAAGGTTAAGCGTTCCGTCAATGCTCGGAAGGCCGTCGGCGTATGAGGGAAGTCCGACCTCAACCGAGGTGTTAAAGCCTATAAAACCGCCGCCGAACAGAATATCGTGGATATAAAGACTCAGGCTTCCGCTCTCGGCTTCCTCCCATGCCTCCTGGTCCTCAGCATATCTGTCCTGAACGTCTCTTAACTGCTCGGGGGTGTAGTTGCTCTTAGCAAGCTTAAGCTGAGCGACCTCCATAGCGGACGTTTTTCTTTCGCCCCACTTAAAGTTTGACGGAACGAGAAAATCGGGTGACAGCTGTGCGCCGAATGCGATTATCCGCTGTTTGGAAGTTTTTGATGTTACCTCACCATCTTCAAGCGCCATCTGACCGAACTGACAATAGCGGAACTCCATAATCATTCCGGCAATCGTCTGAGCCGTGCTTGCCGCTCCCGGCCATATAAGAGTGATACCGTTGGTGTTTGCCACGCTGTTTTCAACATCATTGGGCGGCTCACCCTCGTTGCCATATTGAAGAAGAGTTGATTCCGAGCCGTTTTCAAAGGATGATATTGCACACACACCGCTCCACACCTTAGTTCGCGCCCCGGTGGTATATACCTCGCCGTCAATGTCTACATTTATTACCTGGTCAGCGGTGTCAGGATTTTCAACGGAGATTGTAACGGTTCCCTTTTCGACATCAAGGCAGTCGCTTATATTAATTGTGCTTTTTGCCTTTCGGTCAACCGTTTCAAGTGAAACCGCCTCGGCTTCGACAAGCTTTCCGCCCTCGTATTTTAAGTTAAAATCACCGCGGAACTCCAGCAAGACAACGTTTTGAGGGTCCTTGCATTTATTCTTATAATCATTTTCGTCCCGATATGTCTTTAAAGCATATTTATCGGTATGGCCCTCGCTGTCGGTGCCTGCCTTTTCAATTGTAACAACACCGTATGAACCGTCCTGATACGCTATATCGTCACTGACACTGAAACGGAGTGCGTCAGATGTTATATCACGCTTTGAAGTATCCTTCATATCGAATACAATCTGATAAGTTCCAACGCTCATTTCTTCGTCAAGAACCAAATCGGCAGTGTTTTTATCGGTGTCCAAAATAAAGTTCTCTGCTGAAACTGTTAAGGTTCTTCCTCCGTCTGCGGGTACAAGCCTTACATCATAGAGAGATTTGTCTCTTAAAAGCTTAAAGTTCTGACCGGCAAGGTATATATGCCTTGTGCCCTTGTTATAGATGATTTCGGGGTTAAGGCTTACAAAAGACACCCTGTCGCCCGAAGCGCCGGGGCAGAGAAGATATGTGCTTCGCGTGCCTATCTGCTTCTCCGACAAGAGTTTTGTGTCCGTTCCGCTTACATCAAAGCACCGAAGCTCTATCTTTCTGTAATCGGTGCCGCTGAGAGGTACGGCGTTTAACTTAAAGTTAATTTGTCTTTCCTCGCCGGCATTAAAATCCATAATCTCGATTGCGTATGGATTTGAATATGACGCGGTTGTTTCAGGCTCACCCGAGAGATTGTATGGAGTGATTCCCTCCTGCGGATAGATTGCAACGGCTATCTGCGAAAGGCTTGAACCCGAAATATTTTTAACCTGTGCCGAAACGGTGAAGTCACCGTCTTTTCCGCCGCTTATTTGGGATATGTACGCATCCTTCGCCGCATTAAGCTGCATAGCGCCAAGCTCTGACGAGAAGTTTATCGAAACTTTATCGGCGTTGTTTACCTGTGCGTTTGAGTATACACCATAGTTGGTGGAAACCGTACTTGCCGTTTCCGAAGCCGCACCCATATCAAAATAGAGGGCATACGCGCTGTCGGCGGTGAGGTACTTTTCGTTATACTGGTTGGTAAAGGTAAGTGACGTGTCGGGCGTAAAGTCAAAAGCTGTCGCCGCAAGGTTGTTCCAGTGACCGAAGGCAAGCTGATACGGCTTAACTATCGTGTCACCCACAGATGCATTGACTGTATACGCGGTGATTGATGGAGCCTTAGGGTCGTCATAGCCAAAGAGAGCATTGTTATAGGCGTCCCCGTTTGAATTGTCTATTACCGCCTCCTGCTGAATCTGATTATAGCTTCCGTCAGCCTGAGTTAGCTCATACACGGCATAATCCTGATAACCGAGAGCAGTATCAAGCATAATTCTTGCCTTGACATTATCGGCTGTCCTGCCATCGGTGCTTCTGACCGAATAGCTTATCTGAACCATACCGTGGAGGGCAGATTTTGTGTTTTGAAGCGTCATAGTCTGAGTGAACTCCAGACCGTCAACACTCCACTTGGCAGAAATGCTGTCTGAATTTTTTGAAAGGGTTACATTACTGCTGTTAAGCCCCATAAAGCCGTAGCTTCTGCCGAAGATATAATCCTTTACATCATCTCCGCGTGTTACGCGGAAGGTGCTGTAGGATGTGTCGAAATCCTCTGAAGGATACAACAGGAATTTATTGTTATCCGATTTATTCAGCTTGTCGCCCTCGACGGTGTCTATAAGGAAGCCTCCGTTCTTTTCAGAGACCTTAACGCTGATATAGCCGTCATTTAATTCTTCAAAACCGTTTGAAGAATCCGCAAATATCTGTATCGGGATAACGCAGATAAGCATTGCGGCGGCAACAGCCGCGGCGATGAATTTTTTTATAATTTGCATCAATAATGACCTCCTGTTCTCGCTTTTAATTATTTAACGTATATCACAAATCTATAGCTGTCCTGACCCTGGGTCTTGACGAGGAAGGTATAATACCCCGCCTTATCGGGCGTGAACACAACGGCCGTATCATCGGCCTTGTTATAGGCAAGCTTAGTGCTTCCGATTTTCATCTGACCTACCGTCTTTATACCGTTCTTGACATATACGCTGTACGGCTCTCCTCCGCTTGATACAACTATGTTTTGCGGCTCTTTCGCACTGATTACAACCATATCGCGGTATGTTGATACATCGTTGACCTTAACCAAAAGCTCGTTATTTTGATAGAAGTGTATCTTTCCCGTTCTATGCGCGGTGTTTTTGGCTTCGTCTTCTGCTTTATACGTCACATTCACCGTTGCCGCCGCTTTTGGCTTTTCGTAGGCAAAGCTGAGTGATATTTTATCGTTTTTCGATGTATCGTCCGATACGATTGCGTTCTCCGTAAGCTTTGATTTGATTTCATCATCACTAAGTGAAAGTGATATATCTATTGTCTCGGCTTTAAGCTTGATTGTCGGCGGAGTTTTATCGGGCAAGGCAATCTGAAGGAAGTGATAATACTTCGTGTTTCCATAATCATCTGTTGCCTTTAATGTCGGGTACAGACCCGCCTTATCCTCGGTGACGGTAAGTTCTGTCCATTCACTCTCCTTGGCGGTTATATCCTTCCCAAAGGTAATAGTACAGTCTCGGCTTGGTTTAACATAAACCTTATCGCCTACATTTAAGCCGCCCAGCTTATCGGGGGTCGGCTGACTGTTTGAGCCATCGGAGTTTAAGCTGAACATAAGGCTTAAATCGCCGGTTATTATATCCGAAACCTTCACCGTAATCTCCGTCTTGTTTCCGGCGAGGTCTGTGAAGTTATATTTGTACGTACCGTTGGCGCTGACTTCGCGTGTAAATTCGGTTCCGCTTTCGCCGCCCTCAAGGAATGCGACTGTCTCGTCCGCCGTAAGCGTTATTGTCGCCTTACGTTTATACTTGGAAAGTTCGGTTTTTGTAACAGTTATATTCGGTTTTACCTTGTCGATATTCTTGACCTCGTTCAGTTTGACTTCACACTTTTGTCCGTTTACAGCGGTACATTCAATCGTAAGAGCAGGTGAATTTTCACTGTACGATACTGTCACTTGATTATCAAGCCTGAAGATTTCTACATTTGATAAGTCTCCAATAAGTTTTGCATCAGTAATGGTTTTATCAAACCTCATCTGAACGGTAACGTCTTTGTTGGTTTTAATAGAATGTACATTTTCAGACCACTTTTCTTCTATTTTCTTCGGATTGGACTTATCTATTTCGGTAACAGATGTGCTGAGCTGCCCGGTTAACTCCTCACCATTATATTTACAGCTGTATTTGACCACAAGATCTTTAGCGTTGTCGCTAAGTTCTATGTAATAAAGTCCTTTATAGTCGCCCTCGGTTTCCGGTATGGCACCTTCGTTTGTTATTTTTAATTCCGTAAGTCCGCCGTCAGCCGGGGGAACAAGATACACCTTTATTTTCTGTGAATCACCCGAGACTACCTTTTCGAGGTGCGGAACGGGTGCATTTCCCACATTATCTATGTTCATATAAACCGATGTGATGTTGCCGAAGCTATCGATTGCATAAACGGTGAACGAAGCATTTTTCGACACATCTATTGCTCTTCCGCTTTGGCTTACGCCGTCAATCACATCCGATACCGAATTATAGTCGGGTGCTGAGGCGGGAACTCCGTTTTTCAGTATAAGCTTAACCGCGCTTTCGTCGCCGATGTTTACGTTAAAACGGTACTTGCTTGCCCAGCCCATTTTTTGAAGGAATATTTCGGGGCTTTCGACCTTTTCATATGCCTTTTCTGTTCCGGAATCATTATAAGTATATTCCGGAAGGGCGGGGTTCGCCAACTGTTTTTCGGGATTATACACTGACAGGATGATATTCTTGCTCTGTGCAACATCGCCGCGTACAACATATCCGACAATTCCGACGCTCGGTGCGGTGGTGTCTTTCCACTCTTTCGGCGCAGGATAGTCTATTACCTTAACGGCTAATTCGGCGGTTACATCCTCACTTGCTATATCACCGTATTGGTTTGTGTATGACTGAGGTTTAAACGTGAACTCGGTCTCCCCATCCGGATAGAAGGTGTGTGAAGGCGCTCCGCCCGTAATCGGGTCGATTAATGTCGAGCCGTTGTCATCGACAAGAGTCGCGGTTACACTCTCATAAACACATCCGTCGGTTATATCGCCTTCGCTGTAATCCCATACGATTTTAGGTGAAATCGGCTTAACTTCGTTATTGTTTATAATCATAGTGCGCGACTTAGCGCCCGAGCCGTCATTCCACGTCATCGTAAGCTCGGTCGGCTGTTTTATAACAGCGGTAACAGTCTTTGAATCATTATCGCTGATTGTTGCCGCGCTGTTACCATCTTTCTCGGCTAAGGATATATTATAATTATCCGATTTAGCGATAAGCGTCACATTCCCTCTTGTATTTTCAAGCGGAGTAACGGTAACATTCGGGCCGTCTCCCCATTCATTAACAATCACGGGAACGGTATGAGTTTTTCCGAACACATCGGTAACTTCAAAATTATATGTTCCGTCCGAGAATATGGGATACTTTCTGATTGAGCCGTCAAGATAGCTGTCTTCGCCTTTTAGCTTTATGTTTCCGTTAAAGGCGATACTTGTTCCCTTCTCGTCTGCGCTATAGATAATATATTCGGGCGCAACATATTTAAGTCCGTCTATTTGGCTTGTGTTTTCTCCATCAACAGATCTTTCCTCTATAATTGTGTCACCGTGGATACCCACTCTTTTAACCTTCAGCTTATATACAAAATCTTCATTTGCGGCAGCTTTTTCGGCATCCCACGGTTTCGTAAAGTAAAGACTAAGCTTGCCGCTGTTGTTCGAGGCGCCCGTATATCCGTAAGGATTTGGTATGGGCGGATTTTTAAGAGGAAGCTCTTCGCCGCTGTCGTTTATAATTATTGTTGATTTATCAAGGTCTGTATATTGATCGTTAATATGATAAATATACTCTGAGGTGTTATATTTATTTAACGAATACGGCGCGGAATTGAGAGTTTCTTTTTCAAACGTATATTTTGTTCCGTTCTTAAACTGAGGGAAAATCACGATTGAGTTCCCGCTTTCGTCAACAATACAAAACGCGTGCATTGTGTTTTTAAAACCTGTATCGTTTACATCGGTATAACTTTGATATTTCTTACCCGATTCGCCGATTAAATTAGTTATGTCATATGTATTTGTCTCTTCATTGGCTTTTATTTCCCTGCACGACCAATGGGCAAAGTTATTGCTGCTTCCGCCCTGATACAAATAATAAACCTTTACATCTCCGTTTGGCGAGAATACATTTTCAAGACTTGCATCGGCAGAGAGCGCGTGAATTGTTGAACCGTCCTCATAATTTTTCGACTCGTTTATCTTCATATTAAGAGATGCCTGCGGCAGAGAATCAACGGTGTTAATCGTAAATTCATATACGGGCGATATATTTCCGTTGTCAAGCTTAACCTGATAGCAGATCGTGTTTGTTCCCTTGATAATCTTAAGATCGCCGTCTGCTTTAGCGTTTTTAAGATTGGCTTCATCCTCAATTTTCCTTATATCATATGTACGGCTGTATGAATTCTCTTTATCGCTTTTAAACGGAAGGTCCTCGCCGCCGCTTGTCAGCTTGTTCCATACACGGAAGCCCGAAACCCGACCTATTGTTTCACCGCAAAGTTCCTTTGAAACATTCTCGGTTGTAAGAGTTATTTTAGTATAGAACATACCAAGACTGTTTACAGCGTATGCGTCGGTTTCACTTCTGAAAATTTCGGCTTTATCGGCTGTTCCGACATTTATTGTTGCCATAGGTGTGTCGCTTGTCTTCTCTATCGGAGTAATGTAGGGTGAACCGATGGCATAACCGTTAAAGAATGTGCTGGGCAGAATCTCTGTCTTCGTTGCGCCCGTGTTTGATGACGGGGTCAGATTGTCAAGCACAACCGCGGTGTCGTAGCTGAAAGTCTGCGGTTCGTCACTTCCTGTCTGATACAGATAAACCGTTATTCTATATGCGTCTGTGCCTAAAATATTGCCGTCATTATCTCTGTCGGGCATAGCGAATATCTGATTTTCGCTTCTGCTCAGCGGAGCGGTATAAACCGTATCATTACTTGAATTTGTTACTTCGATTCTTGAATTTTCAAAATCGATATTGTTTACGCCCCACCCCAATACTTTAGTGTTTCTTAAATTAAAGCCAAGCCTTATGTCAGACATAGTTTTAAGTCTTGTGATATGCTTGACGCTTCCGTCTGCCGTTAAAGTCTCACCCTTGTCGGTCTTAAAGCTGTTATCAAAGCTAATGTCGTGAAGTTTGTCGGTTATCGGTGCATATAATACCTTAAACCCGCCCTCTTTCTGATATGAAACTTGTTCCTCGTTGTCAGTCGGACGAAGCGGTTTATTATTTTCGGGGGTCAAATCAGAGAACGCACTTTCAAACTCAACGGTAACCTCGCCGTAAAAGCCTGAAAGCTTAGTCATATCATCGACTTCGGTTACGGATTCAAAGGCTGTGCCGTCCTGATTATATGTGACTTTGTACCAGCCGCTTTGACCCGAAAAGTCAAATATATTTACTCCGCTTTCCGCATTCTTTGAATTATATACCTTTGTATAATAATTTTCGCCCATTTTAAGGGTAACGCGTGTGTCTGCGTATTGCTTTAAATCGGGATTATCCGGTGCCGACACGATAATTTCGGGTGAACTGTTTAACTGTGACAAGTCACTTTTAACCTCGTATTTTGCCTTTGCCTTTGTGAGGTCGGCGACAGCACTATATCGCGAAGTGTCGGATGCATTACCTTTTTTATCTGCTGCGTATACAAGCAGGTCTTTTTCAAATTTTTGAGCGGAAGTAAGCTCCTGTGAAAAGTCAAATACTCCGTCTGTGATATTTGCGCTTTCCCATTTGGAGTCATTGGGGTTCGCGGCTTTATCAACAAGCTGATATTTAGCGACAAGACCGTCTGTGTTATAGTCGGTCACCTTAACCTTAGCTTTAATTGTTGCAGAGCCGTCACCGTACTCGGTATTCATTGAAACAAGAGAGATAACGGGGGCGACCTTGTCTATACTTATTTTATCAAGAGACTGTTCGCTTGTTCCGCTGTTTCCCGCCCAGTCGTTTGATTTAAGCATAAGCTTTGTGTCTTTAAGCTCTGTCGCATCGGTTTTTATATGTATATAAAATTCGCTCTGCGGAGTTTCAAACTTATTCCACGCGGGGTTTGAGGATTTATTCAAAACCGCGGTTTTATAGTCGCTCTCGGCAGGAGGTGAAGCAAGAGATGTGCTTATCGCATATTTATAGCTTATCTGTTTATCTCCGTCATAGACCCACGCAAAGTCAGCGTCAAGACCGACAAATCCAGAGACTGTACCCTCGCCGTCGTTTAACTTTATCGGTACAACAAATTCGCCGCTGTCTGCATCGCCCGTTATATTTCCGTCAATTTCAACTGTCGGGGCGGTGTTGTCAAAATAAATCTGCTGTTTCGGCATAAAATCAATGTCGGTTGACTTCATAGAACTTATATATAAATCATATACTCTATTCACTTCGATTTTAGTCGGTCTGATAGGATCGTTTACATTATCGGATGTCATATCGGCGGTTATAGTAAGCGGCTTAAATGTTATCTTTGTTGCCTTACGCTTATTTACGCCGTCATATATATTCTCTGTTTTGTCATAAGAAAGCCGTATCGGCTTGCCGTCTTTATCTTTTATATTAAGGTCTATATAGATTTCGCTTTCATTATATATTTTAAGCACTTCATCAGACATAAGCGAGAAGGTTATGCTGTCACCCACGCCGGCGAAAACGCTGCTTCTGTCGATGTCCTCAGGCCAGGATGACCCCTGTGAAATTTTTGTATTATCCTCTGTTATCATACTTCCGCTGATTTCGGCACTTACAACCTTTGGCGGAACTTCATCGTTGATAAGATTAAACGAGGTCAAGTCCTTTCGCGATATCTCTAAATTGTTTCCGGCAATATCGGTAACAGGTGTCGAAGATGTGAAGTTTTCCGGGATAAGCCCCGGCTGATTATTTATCTTTTTGTATTTCGCTTCACCGTAATATGTTGAAAACAGATAGTTATCGGCAAGAGATACTCCGTACATCCGACCAGTATAGTTTTGACCGCTTACCTCAAATCCCTCAATTCTTGTGACCTGATATTCTTTTAAATCATCAGGGGCGTCAATTTTAAAATCGATTGAGTTCGAGTGTCCGTTGGTTATGCGTTCTGCCGTTGCGGTAAGGGCAATATCCTGGATACCCGTCTGAAGATTTGTCGCGCGAAGTTTAAGCTTCATATCGGATATATTTCCGATTACGCGAAGCGGCTCGCCCATATCCAGTTTGAGTGTTCCCGCCCCTATTGACGCGGATTTAATTGTCGGCTTGGTCAGGTCGGCAAACATAACCCACGGGCGGTTGATATACGTTTCGCTTCCGTCTCCTCCACCGCCCATTTTAAGCTCGGTGTACATAAGGTCGTTATAGCTTACATTAAACCAGCCGCTGTCCTTTTCGACTGTGGCGTTATTGGGAAGGCTTGAGCCGTCGATTCCGTTTGACCCGAACTTCATAGACGGACGGCTATTTCCGTTGTTGGCAAAGTTTCCGCCGAACTTCATCTGAATCTGACCGCTGTTTAACATTTCTTTGAAGTTCTTGTATGAAGCTTGGTCGCTTGTCTCAGTCGCCATCTTGAACTTGAAGTTTGCTTCCCAGCGTTCGCCGCTGTTTCGGCGGTAATATCTTGTATTCCACAGCATAGACATTGAATCGTCTTTTTCGTTAAAGCCTGTGCTGTAACGATATGCAGAGTTATATCTGCCGACCAGCTTAAATAATGCCCCCGATGACAGCGTCAAAGACGTAGGTGACAGCTTGCCGCTGTACGCGTTTCTGATATACTTTTTAAACAAATTGTCATCGTTATAGTTGCTTGCGTTAAAAACGGGCGCTTTGACACCGTTGCTCACATCTTCGACCGTCTCTGTGGTACCCGCGGCAGATGCCGGAAGGAGAGACAAAATCATAATGCCCGATATAAACGCACTCAAAAATCTTTTCATTAAAACATTCCTCCTGATGATTTATATTAGTTTAAGCTTTTCAGCTGTTGTTTTCGCCTCGCTTCGGCGCTTTGCGCCAAGCTTTTGCAGAATATGGCTGACGTGGCTCTTGACCGTTGCCAGCTTGATATTTAAAATTTCACCTATTTCGGCATTGCTTTTATCCGCACAAAGCAGACGAAGAACATGAAGCTCAGCTTCGGTCAGCTTTTCGACCGGACTGTTTTGAGGCTTCATAAAATTCGGATAATACACAGCTTGATTCCGCATCGATTTAATAAGCCGTGTTATGAATTTTGAAGTTTTTTTGCCGCTAAAGTATTCGTCCGCAAGCGGTAAGAGCACCGCTCCGTATCCGCTGAGTGTACGTATGAATCCATATTCTTCAACTATATCAAACGCCGATTTTAAATTATCTTTCCATTCGGCATCACCGTTTCTGTATCGCGCAACCGCGGATAAAGCATAGATATGTGCCAGATCGATATGCCTTCCGCATCTGCGGCAGAACGGTTCGAGCGGAGAAAGTGTAAGCAGCACCGCATCGTTTTCTCCGTATGATAATTCACACATTGCCCGAGTGATATACTGATACCTCTTCATTGTTTTAAAATTTACGCTGTTTAAATCTGCGTTTTTATGATACCATTCATCAACAAGGTCAGAGTTTTCGCTGTAGAGCGCTATACGGCAGAGCATTGCATCTATATTAGGCATAAACCGTATAAATTCTTTTTCTTCAAATCTTTCTTTAAGAGATGTCAGCGTTTGCCTTGCATCATCCGTCTTGCCTGCATCAATCTGGCTTCTGACAAGAAGGCCAACAAGCGCAAACTCAATATCCGGCGTACCCTTGCTCTGAACCTCACTTATTTTAGAAACAAGCGCAAGCATACGGCTCGACACATCTTCTCCCTTTTCAAACTTACTTTCGGTGATGGCACAGTCAGGCAGACACACTCCGTCCTTTCCCAAAATTGCCTCGACCGGGATACGTATGGTCGAATACAAAAAGTCATCGAGCTTACTCCAGTCCGAAAAATCCTTGCCGCCGTTCATTATGCTCGGCATAGCGCTTGTGACCGAAAAGGAAGGCAGCTTAATTTCTTTATTTGTCAAAAGTTTAAATGCCGCCTTAACGGTGTCAATCATTCCGCTCACACCGCGCTGAGGAAGAGAAACATCAAGCCACGTCAGACGGCTTCTCGCCTCACGTGCCGCCGCATCAGACCTTTCACGCACAGCCGCAAAGTTTTCGAGTTCACGGTACCATCTTTCCGATTCATCATAATCTGTGTGAAGAGCACATAGCATAGACATTCCCTGCATGAGCGCCGGACTTGAAGAAATTTGGCTCTCGGAAAGAGAAAGATAATAGTTTTCCATCTCTTCATAATGCCCCATCCCGGGGTGAAGGTTTGTTGCCTTTATCAAAAGCTCAGACACCTTCGTCTTTTCGCCGCTCTTTGAATAATATTCAAGAGCCTTTCCATAATTCTCATGAAGCTCATAATAAAGGCCGCCGCGGCTGTATATCGCCGCCTGATGCTCTGCTGTAAATTCGCGCGATTGTTCCCATAAAAGGAATTCGCGGAAGATTGCCCAAAAACTGAACTCATCGAGACCGTCGTATATAAGCATACGTGTGTTTGTTTGGATTTCTGCCAACAGCTCACCGGCACGGATGTCACCGCTGACCATTTTAGCAAACTCTGTATTAAAGCTCTCAAACGGAGCAAGTTCGAGTAAAAATCGACGAAGCGGCAGTTCAAATCTGTGAAAAATCATTTCATCAAAATATGTAAAAATTTCACGTTTACACTCGCGAAGTATCTTATCTCCGAGTGTTTCGCCACTCAATACCAGCCGAAGAATGACCGATACCGCAAGGGGATAGCCCATTGTTTCCCGGTGTATGACCGAAATTTCGGAATCGCTCATATTAACACCGTTTTTTTCAAAAAATTCGGCTATGTTCCCGCGGTCAAAAAAAAGCTCTTTCGACTCAATCGTTGTCATAATTCCCGAAAGCTTGAACGGAATGAGCATTGCCGGGACAGCGCCGCGGGTCAGCAAAACAAACTTTGCGTTTGGGTTATCACGTATAACAGAATATAACGCTTGTTTGTCATTATCATTCTGAAGTTTCTGAAGGTCGTCTATAAAATATATATCCGATTTCTCATCTGTTTTGAAAGAGCCAAAATCCGCAGTATCTGCAAAGATTTCACTGTATGAAATATCTTTAAGAAGCTGTCTTGCAGAGGTTGTTTTTCCAAAGCCGCAGGGAGCGCTGAAAAGCAATATCCTCCCGTCCTCTGTAAAGTATTTAAACCTTTCGCGTATTTCGGGTTTAATAAAGGGTTCAGGTGTCAAACATTTCACTTCCTTTTCTATTTTCTATGATTCTACGATTCTACAATTTTTAAAATATGTGGCAAGACCGTATTTGTTTCATAAATTTCGAGTATATTTATTATAACATAAGCAAAATTCAATGTCATCATTCCAAAGTATGATTTTTAAGATTTTTATGCAAAATGTTTGAATTTTCTATTCCTCTGAAACAGTATATATACGACTAAATACAATTTCATATAAAAAAAGCCTGTTTTCGCGGAACTAAGGCGAAAACAGACCGGGAAATCATCTTATTTTATCTCAGTAACGGTATAGTCCTTATCTTCAACAGTCTTTTTAAGAACGCTGTCATCTACCTCCGAATTTAACGAAACAACAGCCAAGCCTGTTTCGTGGCTTACCCTGGCTTCATCAACCTGAGGCAGAGCTTCAAGAGCCTTTTTCACCGTTGCCTCACAGTGGCTGCACATCATACCTTCAATTTTCATCGTCTTTTCAATCATTTTTGTTTCCTCCCGTTTAATATAATTTTGTTTATTAATTTTATTTAGTTTATTTTTTCTTTTATGGTCTTTTGATTGATCTCGTATATCAAACAAATTCAGTCTAAGCGCATTTGATACGACACAAAAGCTCGAAAGGCTCATTGCCGCCGCACCAAACATAGGATTCAGCGTAAGCCCAAGCGGTATAAACACTCCTGCCGCAAGCGGAATTCCTATTGTATTGTAAAAGAATGCCCAAAAAAGGTTTTCGTGAATATTGCGAAGGGCGGCACGGCTTAGCCGAATAGCGGCGGGAACATCCGAAAGTCTGCTTTTTACAAGCACAACATCGGCGGCATCAATTGCCACATCAGTTCCGGCACCGATAGCAATCCCGACATCTGCACGGGTGAGTGCAGGTGCGTCGTTAATTCCGTCACCGACCATCGCCGTTTTTCCGTACTCTTTAAGCCTTCGGATTTCATTCTCTTTTCCGTCGGGCAGGACCCCGGCGATAACCTTATCGACACCGGCTTGTTCTCCTATTGCCCTTGCTGTCCGTTCGTTATCACCGGTCAGCATTACAACCTCTATACCCATATTTCTAAGCTCTTTTATTGCCTGAGGACTGTCTTTCTTGATAACATCAGCAACGGCAATTATCCCTATAAATCTTCCGTCATAGCTGAAGAACAGCGGGGTCTTGCCGAGTTTTGCGAGTTCGTCAGACTTAGACCTAAACTCATCCGGTATCTTTGATATTCCGTTTATATATTCAAAATTTCCGCCGAAAAGCGGCTTTCCCGACAATGTTCCTTTAAGTCCGTGTCCCGGAAGAACAGCGAATTCACCTACATCCGCCGCCGTTATTTCTGATTCATCCGCTTTCGCAAGGATTGCCCCGGCGAGAGGATGCTCGCTCTTTTTCTCAAGAGCGGAAGCAAGTTCAAGTAATTTTTCATCGGTGATTTGTTTCGCCGGAATAATATCCGTTACCTTAGGCTCGCCCGATGTTATCGTTCCCGTTTTGTCAAGCGCGACAATTTGAATCCGCCCGGCTTCTTCAAGAGAAGCGGCTGTTTTAAACAAAATTCCGTTTTTCGCTCCCATTCCGCTTCCAACCATTATCGCAACAGGGGTTGCAAGTCCAAGCGCACAAGGACAGCTTATTACCAAAACAGAGATTCCCCGCGCAAGCGAGAAGCCTACTCCTCTTCCGAGAATGAGCCACACAATTGTGCTTATTAAGGCAATCCCGATAACAACAGGAACAAATATTCCCGAAACCTTATCCGCTATTTTGGCGATAGGTGCCTTTGTTGCCGCTGCATCGCTCACCATCTTTATTATCTGCGACAGCGTGGTGTCCTCTCCCACTCTGGTCGCGCGGCACTTCAAAAAGCCTGAACTATTGACTGTTGCGGCTGAAACAACATCACCGACAGTCTTGTCGGCAGGTATACTCTCACCCGTGAGAGTGGCTTCGTTCACCGCACTGTTTCCCTCTATAACAACGCCGTCTACCGGTATGCTTTCACCCGGACGGACTACAAAAATATCGTCCTTTTGAACGCTTTCTACCGGAACGGTTTTCTCTTCTCCGTTTTTAAGTATAACCGCCTTTTGAGGCGAAAGCTTCATTAAACTCTTTAAGGCGTTTGTTGTTTTACCCTTTGAACGCGCTTCAAGCATCTTTCCAACAGTTATCAGCGTAAGAATCATTGCGGCCGATTCAAAATAAAAATCCATCATATACTTCATTACGCCGTCCGCATCGCCCCGAACCTCTGCTCCTGTCATAGCAAAGAGCGCATACGTACTATAGACAAATGCGGCCGAAGCACCTAAGGCGACAAGGGTATCCATATTCGGCGCCCGATGCCAAAGGCTTTTAAAACCGCTGATGAAAAATCTCTGATTGATTACCATAATAACCGCCGTTAAAAGAAGCTGTGTCAGCCCCATAGCTATATGGTTGTCATTATAAAACGGAGGAAGCGGCCATCCCCACATCATATGACCCATAGAGAAGTACATCAAAACTATCAGAAAACCGACTGACCATATCAGCCTGCTTTTCAAAGCCTTTTCGGCCGATTCTTCTAATTCACTCTCTTCCTTTGCTTCGCTCTGCGCCGACTTTCCGCCATCTTTAAGCGACGCTCCGTAACCCGCCTTTTCCACTGCACTTATTATATCCTCCGTCGAGGCACTTCCGTCCACACCCATTGAATTTGTAAGCAGGCTTACCGAACATGAGGTAACCCCGGGAACCTTAGCAACCGCCTTTTCAACTCTCGTGCTGCACGCAGCACAGCTCATTCCGGTAACATTATATTGCGTCATACATACAGACCTCCTTTATTTCATAAGTTTTTGAAGTGTTGTAACAAGCTCATCTATAATCTCGTCCTTCCCGGCACGTATATCGTCTGCCACACAGGTTCGTATATGGCTTGAAAGAAGTTCCTTGTTAAACGCATTAACCGCCGCATTGACCGCGGCTGACTGAACAAGTATGTCCGGACAGTAAGCTCCGTTTTCGACCATTCCTTTTATGCCCCGTATCTGACCCTCTATCCGATTAAGCCGATTTATAAGCTTCTTGTATTCCTCCGGAGAGCGTTCCTTTTTACGCTGTGAACAACAGCATTTTTTTGTATTCTCCACAATACTCACCTCTTTTTATTATACCCCCATCGGGTATTTTATTATATACCCATATGGGGTATTTGTCAATTAAAATATTGTACAATAATGAGTATAAAATAATGTTATATTTATAAAATATTTGCCCAAAACGAGTCCTGTTAATACGTTTTATAATCAAAAAAGGCATTTTCGGATAAAGTTTGGCAAATAATTGTATATAAAGCTAAAAAAGACTTGCACAGCGGCAAATGTTATGGTAGAATATAATATTAGTAATAAAACTTCGCAGATAAAGTGTTAGGAGTGATTTTTGTGGCAAAAGAACTGCCAAAAACATATGACCCTAAACAGGTCGAAAAAAGAATATATAAGGAATGGTGTGATAAGGGGTATTTCCACGCGGAGGTTGATGAAACAAAGAAGCCCTTTACTATAGTTATCCCGCCGCCGAACGTTACCGGAAAGCTTCATATGGGACACGCCCTTGACGAGACAATACAGGATATTCTTGTCCGTACAAAGAGGATGCAGGGGTACAACGCCCTCTGGATACCTGGCACAGACCACGCGGGTATAGCAACCCAGATTAAGGTTGAAGAAGACCTTCGTGTGAACGAGAATCTCACACGCTATGACCTCGGCCGTGATGAATTTTTAAAGCGTGTTTGGGCATGGAAGGAAAACTTCGGTGACAGAATTATAAACCAGCTCAAGACTCTCGGCTGTTCATGTGACTGGGACAGAGAGCGTTTCACTATGGACGATGGCTGCAGCAAGGCCGTTCGTGAGGTGTTTGTAAACCTTTATAATAAAGGATTGATTTATCAGGGAAGCCGTATAATCAACTGGTGTCCGAGCTGTGCAACGGCGCTTTCGGATGCCGAGGTTGAATATGCCGAGCAGGACGGATTTTTCTGGCATATAAAATATCCTATTAAGGACAGTGACGATTTTATTGAGATTGCAACAACCCGACCCGAGACCTTACTCGGCGATACCGCTGTTGCTGTAAACCCCAACGATGAAAGATATAAGGATTTAGTGGGAAAAACTCTTATTCTTCCGCTTGTCGGCAGGGAAATTCCCGTTATTGCCGATGACTATGTTGATATGGAATTCGGAACAGGCTGCGTTAAGATTACGCCTGCGCATGACCCGAACGATTTTGAGGTCGGCCTTCGTCATAACCTTGAACAAATCAAGGTGTTAAACGATGATGCAACCATAAATTCCTATGGCGGAAAGTATGAGGGAATGGACCGATATGAGGCAAGAGCCGCGATGGTTTCTGATTTGGAGGCCGAAGGCCTCCTCGTTAAGGTTGTTCCTCACAAGCATAATGTCGGTCAGTGCTATCGCTGTGGAACAACGGTAGAACCAATCACATCAAAGCAATGGTTCGTCAGGATGGAGCCGCTTGCAAGACCCGCGCTTGATGCCGTTTTGAACGGAAAAACGCGCTTTATTCCCGAGCGTTTTACAAAGACATATACCCATTGGATGGAAAACGTTCACGACTGGTGTATCTCACGTCAGCTTTGGTGGGGACATCGTATACCTGCATTTTATTGTCAGAATTGTGGAAAGACGACTGTTTCCAAAGAGGATATTACCGTCTGCCCCGAATGCGGCGGTAAGGTCGTTCAGGATTCGGATGTGCTGGATACATGGTTCAGCTCGGCTCTCTGGCCCTTCTCGACACTCGGCTGGCCGGACAAGACAAAGGAACTTGATTATTTCTATCCTACCTCTGTTTTGGTTACCGGATATGATATTATTTTCTTCTGGGTATCAAGAATGATTTTCTCGGGTCTTGAGCATATGGGCGAGGTTCCGTTTAAAGACGTATACATTCACGGTCTTGTTCGTGACAGTCAGGGAAGAAAGATGAGCAAGTCTTTAGGTAACGGTATTGACCCGATTGAAATAATTGAAAAATACGGCGCCGATGCCCTTCGTTTCACCCTTGCCACAGGTAATTCGCCCGGCAACGATATGCGTTTCTATATGGAACGTGTTGAAGCAAGCAGGAACTTTGCCAATAAGATATGGAACGCTTCGAGATTTGTTATGATGAATCTTTCGATTGACAAATACTCAGAGCCGGATTTAAACAAGCTTAGGCTTGAAGATAAATGGATTTTGCACGAGTATAACTCTCTTGTGAAAGAGGTTACCGATAATATCGAAAAATATGAACTCGGAATCGCTGTTGCTAAGCTCTATGACTTTATATGGGATAAATTCTGTGACTGGTATATTGAGCTTGTCAAGCCGAGATTTTCTCAGGAGGGCGAAAGTAATATTACGGCTCAGAACACGCTTGTGTACGTCCTGTCAAATACGCTTAAGCTCCTACATCCGTTTATGCCGTTCATAACCGAAGAAATATGGCAGGCACTTCCGCATATCGGCGAAAGCATTATGATTTCAAGCTTCCCCGTCTTCGATGAGAAGTTTGAAAACGAAGCCGCACGCGACGAGATGCAGCTTATAATGGAGTCAATTAAAGGAATAAGAAATGTCAGAAACGAGATGAACGTTCCGCCGTCACGGAAGGCAAAGCTGTATATCGTAACGGATAAACCCAAGGTTTTCAAAGAAGGAACATCCTTCTATACAAAGCTCGCTTCGGCATCTGAGGTTATTATAACCAATGATAAATCTGACGTTCCCGAAAACTCTGTTTCTGTCGCCTCGCCCGGCGGAGAGCTTCTTCTTCCGCTTGACGATTTGGTTGACAAGGCTAAAGAGACTGAACGTCTCGAAAAAGAGAAAAAGCGTCTAATGGGCGAAATAAAACGCGTTGAAGGAAAACTTTCCAACAAGGGTTTTGTTGAAAAAGCCCCTGCAGCTGTTGTCGATGAAGAGAAAAAGAAAGGTGAACAGTATAAGGCTATGCTTCAAACCGTCCTTGAAGGACTTGAAAAGCTCAAATAATTATGAATTATAATGAAACAATTGAGTATATCCACTCAACACCGAAGTTTGCCCGAACCTTAGGCAATGAGCTTTTGCGCAGGCTTTTGAACAAATTAAATAATCCTCAGGATAAATTGAAATTTATACACATCGCAGGAACCAACGGAAAAGGTTCCTGCGCTGTTATGCTTGCTGAGATTTTAAAAACCAGCGGTTATCGTGTCGGACTTTTTACTTCGCCGTATATAACCTGCTTTAATGAGAGAATAAGGATAGACGGCGAGGAGATTCCGAACGCTAAGCTGGCCGAAATCACAACGCGTATAAGGGAGTCTATCGAAAAATATGATACTCCCGTTTCTGAATTTGCTTTGGATACGGCGATTGCCTTTGAATATTTCGCTGAAGAAAAATGTGATATTGTTGTTCTTGAAACCGGCTTAGGCGGAAGACTTGATGCGACAAACGTTATAAAAGTTCCGCTTATAACGGTGCTTATGTCTATAGGGTTTGACCATATGCAGTATCTCGGCGACACTATTGAAGAAATTACCGCAGAAAAATGCGGAATTATTAAAGAAAGCCGACCCGTCATCGTTTATCCGTGTATGAATGATAACGCTGTTTCGGTTATAAAGAAATTCTGCGCCGAAAAAAACGCATCGTATATTCAGGCCGATATGCCAAAGAAGTGCAGAGGCGGTCTTATATATAACAAAAACGAATATGAACTATCCCTTGGCGGAGACTTTCAAATATATAATGCCGCAACAGTCTTAAAGGCAGCTGAAGTACTAAACGGTCTCGGTTTAAACATAAACGATACCGCTGTTTTTAACGGACTCAAATCCGCAAAAAACCCGGCGCGTTTTGAGACTCTTGAGTGTGGCTTGATAATAGACGGGGCGCATAATAAGCCTGCCTCCGCCGCACTTTGCGAGACGCTCAAAGCCTTAAATCAGCCGATATGTCTTTGTATTGCTATGATGGCGGATAAGGATATATCCGGGGTTGTTTCCGAGTTTTCAAGCCTTTCGCCTTATGTTATAGCGACAGAAATTCCTATGCCCCGCTGTGCGGCGGCGGAAAGGATTTCGACCGAGTTTTCCAGGCACGGTATTTCGGCGGTTATTGAAAAAAATCCGATAAAGGCCGCACGGCTTGCTCTCGCACAGGCTGATAAAATTCCTGTTGTCTGCGGGTCTTTGTACCTTGCGGCGGAAATAAGAAAAAACTTCAAAAGCCGAGATGATTGATACAATGTACTATGTATATATCCTTCGCTGTAGTGATAATTCACTTTATACCGGGTATACCACCGATGTAATGCGGCGTTTTTCAGAGCATCTTTCAAAAACAGGCAAGGGCGCAAAATATACACATTCGAGAATTCCCGTAAGAATTGAAGCTGTTTGGGGTTCTGACAGCCGCTCTGCCGCTATGAGACTTGAAGCATTTATTAAAAAAATCAAAAAATCAGCCAAAGAAGAGATAATAAAGGATAACAGCCTTTTACTCAAAAAATGCTCAGACAAACTTGACATACAGGCATATACAATATTAGATAGGAAATCGATTTATGAGGATTAAAAATCTTGAACTCGAAAACAATATTTTTCTTGCCCCGATGGCGGGGGTTACCGATAAGGCATTTCGATTGATAACAAAGCCGTTCGGCCCCGCACTTATGTACACCGAAATGGTATCGGGAAAGGGTCTCTATTATAAGAGCAAAAAAACCGCCAATTTGCTTGCTGCGGACAGCCGCGAGATGCCGCTTGCGGTTCAAATATTCGGACATGAGCCGAAAATAATGGCGGATATAGCCAAGAACGCTCTGTCCGGCGGTGCTGTTATTATAGATATAAATATGGGTTGCCCTGCACCAAAAATAGTGAATAACGGTGACGGAAGCGCACTGATGAAATCACCTGAGCTTGCCGGCGAGGTAATCTCGTCCGTGTGCAGTGCGGTCGATGTGCCGGTGACGGTTAAATTTCGGGCCGGATGGAACAGTGATTCCATAAACGCGGTTCAACTTGCTGAAATTGCCGAATTGAACGGCGCTTCTGCCATTACCATCCACGGCAGAACCCGTGAACAGTTTTACAGTGGAAAGGCTGACCTTGATACAATAAAGTCTGTGAAAAACGCCGTAAGCATTCCGGTAATAGGCAACGGCGATATAACAGACGGAAAATCAGCAAGGTATATGCTCGACTATACAGGCTGTGACGGAGTAATGATTGGCAGAGCCGCCGAGGGAAATCCGTGGATTTTCCGGGATGTGATTCACTATCTGAAAACCGGTGATGTCCTTCCTCCTCCGACAATTTCAGAGCGTATAGAGGTCGCCAAACACCATTTTGACCTGCTTATAAAATACAAGGGCGAGCATAGGGGAACCCTTGAGGGTCGAAAACATATGTCGTGGTATTTCAAAGGTATTCCCGGCGGCGCAGTATTACGCGGATACATCAATAAAGCGGAAACACCGTCGCAAATGCTTGAAATTCTTGATGAGTTCCTTAAACCATACTGTGTTTAAACAGAATATTATGCTGTAACAGGCACGAAAGAACGGAGATAAATATGTCAAATTCAAAGAAAAGAATAGTTGTTAAGGTAGGAACATCCACCCTAACACACGAAACCGGAAAAACAAATTTAAGAAGAGTTGATTCATTATGCCGCGTTATTTCTGACCTTATGAATATGGGTCACGAAGTGATTCTTGTATCAAGCGGCGCAATCGGCGTAGGAGTCGGCAAGCTCGGCTTGACCGAAAAACCGTCAACGACCCGCCAAAAACAGGCTCTTGCCGCAATCGGGCAGGCAAGTCTTATGGCTATCTATGAAAAGTTTTTCAAAGAATACGGATATAACACAGGTCAGGTTCTTCTGACTAAATTTATTCTTGAGGATGAGCTTAGATACATTAGTGCGAAAAACGCATTTGAAACTATGCTTGGCTATGGCGTAATCCCTATCGTAAACGAAAATGATGTAATTTCTACATATGAGATAGAGTTTGGCGATAATGATACGCTTTCTGCGTATGTTGCTAAGCTTGTTGATGCAGACATTCTTGTTATTATGTCAGATATTGACGGCTTTTATAACGGAAACCCCAATGACCCGAAAACACATCTTATACCTGTTATAACCGAGATAACAGATGATATAAAAAGCTGTGCCGGAGGCGAAGGAACGAGACGCGGAACTGGTGGAATGCGCACTAAGCTCGGTGCCGCGGAATTGGTTTGTCCTTTAGGAATTGATATGATTATAACAAACGGAAGCCATCCCGAAAATTTATACAAGATAATTAATTCCGAACCGGTCGGAACGCTTTTTAAAGGAAAATAAGATAAAAGTCTCGTCACAATATCGTGACGAGACTTTTTATATCAATGAAGTTTTTTATTTCAATGAATATTAATACATACCACCGGCACCTGCACCTGCCATCGCTGCAGCCGCCGCTGCATCAGCAGCAGGATCAGGCTTATCAGCAACCAGACTCTCAGTTGTGAGAACCATAGCGGCAACGCTCGAAGCATTCTGAAGTGCTGAACGTGTAACCTTTGTCGGGTCAACGATTCCGCCCTTTATCATATCCATATATTCGTCTATCAAGGCATTATAGCCAACGCCGACCTTGCTTTCTTTAATCTTGTTTACTATAAGGCTTCCCTCGATACCTGCGTTAAACGCAATCTGACGAACCGGTTCTTCCAAAGCGCGAAGAACAATCTTTGCACCGGTCTTTTCGTCACCCTCAAGGCTTTCTACAACCTTTTCAACAGCGGGGATAGCGTTTATGAAAGCAGTACCGCCGCCGGCAACAATACCTTCTTCAACAGCCGCACGGGTAGCAGCAAGAGCGTCCTCAATTCTGAGTTTCTTCTCTTTCATCTCAATTTCGGTAGCAGCACCGACCTTGATAACAGCAACACCGCCGGCAAGCTTAGCAAGACGTTCCATAAGTTTTTCTTTATCAAACTCAGAAGTTGTTTCTTCAATCTGAGTTCTGATGTTGCTTACACGGTTAGCAATCTCAGTCTTGTCACCCATACCGTCAACGATAATTGTGTTTTCCTTCTGAATCTTAACCTGACGAGCGCGACCGAGCTGGTCAACCGTTGCGTCTTTAAGCTCTAAACCGATTTCCTCGGATATAACCTGACCGCCGGTAAGAATAGCAATATCTTTAAGCATTTCCTTTCTTCTGTCGCCGAAGCCCGGAGCCTTTACGCCGACACAGGTAAATGTTCCTCTCAGCTTGTTAACGATAAGAGTTGAAAGTGCTTCGCCTTCTATATCTTCAGCTATTATAACAAGTTTCTTGCCCGACTGAACAATCTGTTCAAGAAGCGGAAGGATTTCCTGAATATTAGAAATCTTTTTATCGGTAATCAAAATGTAAGCATCATCAATAACAGCTTCCATCTTATCGGTATCGGTTACCATATAAGGAGTGATATAGCCTCTGTCAAACTGCATACCTTCAACAACCTCAGAATATGTTTCGGCCGTCTTAGATTCTTCAACGGTAATAACACCGTCGCTTGTAACCTTCTCCATAGCGTCAGCGATAAGCTTTCCAACGGTTTCGTCAGCCGACGAAACAGAAGCAACACGAGCAATGTCATCTTTTCCGTCAACCTTCTTGCTGTTTTTAACAATCTCATCAACCGCCGCATCTACTGCCTTTGACATACCGCGTCTTACTATCATAGGATTTGCACCGGCAGCAACATTCTTCATACCTTCACGGATGAGAGCCTGTGCAAGCAAGGTAGCGGTTGTTGTTCCGTCACCTGCTATATCATTTGTCTTAGTAGCAACTTCTCTTACAAGCTGAGCGCCCATATTTTCAAACGGATCCTCAAGCTCAACTTCCTTTGCTATTGTTACACCGTCATTTGTAATAAGCGGAGCGCCGTATTTCTTGTCAAGAACAACGTTTCTGCCCTTAGGACCGAGTGTAACCTTTACTGTATTAGCAAGCTGATTAACGCCGCGCTCAAGCGCGTGTCTTGCTTCTTCACCAAATAAAATCTGTTTAGCCATAATTATAGTACCTCCGAATCAAATTTTTAAAATCAATCAATTTTAGCAAGAACATCGCTCTGTCTGAGAATGATGTACTCTTCACCGTCAAGCTTAACTTCTGTTCCGGCATACTTGCTCATAATAACCTTATCACCGACAGAAAGTTCCATTTTAACTTCCTTTCCGTCTACCACGCCACCGGGGCCTACCGCAACAACTTCAGCTACCTGCGGTTTTTCCTTTGCTGCTCCGGCAAGAATAATACCGCTCTTTGTGGTTTCTTCCGCTTCAAGCATCTTAATAACAACTCTGTCTGCTAATGGTTTAATATTCATAAAACAAATCCTCCTTGCATTATTGTTTAAACTTTACTGTTAGCACTCTAACTCTCTGAGTGCTAACAGTATTATAATACCTAATATTACTAAATAAATCAACTCCGATTATATATATATATATCCGATTATAAACGATTATATTGAATTATGTTAAATAACTTCGTGTTTCCTTAAATTCAAGTTTTTTTTGATTTGAATTTTAATATCGTTTTTTAACCGTGGTATATTATTTTATCCATTTATATTATAATTTTAACATTCGGTTGACTTTTTAACATCAAACATATATAATGAAAAAAATGTAATTTTTTTAGGAGGATTAAACGTGAATTTTAAAATCGAATCTACTACAAATATAACCTCGTCCGTCAGCCGTGTAAACGACTTTGGCAGTGCCGAGATTTATAAGCTGAATTTAAAATGGGATAAAAATAATATTAAACCAAATGACAAAGTCAAAGTATATTTTGAATATCCGATGGCTGAAATAACCAATGTCTGGCTTCCGAATTCAGCTCCTCTTTTCGGCTTACCCCGTGAGATAAAGCCCTCATGGAAAGAGACGGGCATCATCTCATCTATCGCTGTTTCAGCTCCCGTTATGACCTTTTATGACAATGCTGATAAAAATCATCTTACCATTGCTCTTTCCGAAACAAAAAAGACAATACGTTTTAATTTCGGCACTGAGGAAAAAGCGGCCTCTTTGGGATGCAGCTTTGAGATTTCGCTGATTCAATACACCGATACTGATGAAACAGAGCTCTATCTATTTGTCGACAAGTCTGATTCATATATGTATGAATCAATAGAAAACGTTATTGATTGGTGGGAAAACGAAATAGAAATCAAGCCTATGAATGTTCCCGACTCGGCATTTGACCCGCTCTATTCGTTCTGGTACAGTTATCACCAGGATGTATATGAGAAGGATGTTGAAGACGAATGCCAATACGCAAAGGACTTCGGTTTTAAAAACGTAATCGTGGATGATGGGTGGCAGACGGATGACAATAACGGCGGCTATGCTTATTGCGGCGACTGGGAGGTATGTAATAATAAGTTCAGCGACTTTGCCGCTCACGTTAAACGTGTTCACGCTATGGGTCTTAAATATATCCTGTGGTTCAGCGTTCCTTTCGTGGGTGAAAAATCCAAGAATTGGAACAGATTTAAGGATATGATTTTATATAAAAACAAAGATTTAGGCGCAGGTGTTCTCGACCCGAGATACAAAGAGGTAAGAGATTTTCTCACTTCTCTGTATAAAGACGCAGTAACCGAGTGGGATCTCGACGGTTTCAAGCTTGACTTCATAGATTCGTTTTCAAACCCGGATAATATACCCGCAAACGAAAAGATGGATATTCCCGACCTTCAGGACGCAATCGACGCACTTATGGTCAATATCAGAAAAGAATTAACCTCAATAAAAAGTGATATTCTCATCGAGTTCCGTCAGAAATACATAGGTCCGAACATCAGAAAGTACGGCAATATGCTTCGTGCGGCGGATTGTCCGTATGACTATCTTTCAAACAGGATATCCACCCTCGATTTAAGACTTTCAAGCGGAGAAACTGCTGTTCACTCTGATATGCTGATGTGGAATAATGATGAAAAGCCTGAAGTCGCTGCAATCCAAATTATAAACTCAATTTTTTCAGTAGTGCAGATTTCGGTTAAGCTTAATGACCTTCCCGAAAGTCACAAAAAAATGCTCCGTTTTTGGGTTAAATTTATGGACGAAAACAAAGACCTGCTTTTAAGGAGCAAACTGATTGTCCGTGAGCCGCATATGTATTATACGTCGGCAACCGCTTATGATGAAAAACGCGAAATCAGCGCGGTTTATTCAAATGATAAATGTATTGAAGTAAACCACAGCGAGTCGGTTATTATAAACGGAACGGCAAGAGACTATATTATTTTAAGTTTTTCAGAGCAAGGCAAATATAATTTTAAAGTGCTTGATTGTATGGGTAACACCGTTGACGAATCAACAATAGATGCCGATGAAAAACTTCAGAAAATAAATGTTCCGACAAGCGGAATGATTGAGCTTTCTATTGTAAAATAAATATAATGCAAAA
>CAJKNM010000005.1 GCA_905201285.1 uncultured Eubacteriales bacterium
CTGCCGCCAAAGCTCCTGCTCCGATCATTGCAACAATCCCTCCGATGATACCAAATGCTCCTCCGACAATCATCAGAATACCCGTGACCTTCAAAAACTTTCTTCCTTTCATAATGAACCTCCTTAAAATTTTTTATTTATATCCACATTTTAAAAATGGATATTACAAGTGTTATTTTCTGACGTCACAGCCTCACACAGCGGCTGCATACTGCCGTCTTTGTAGTTCCAGAGCATAAATTTGTAAACATATCCGTCACCGGTGGCCCCGTGTACATAATAATCCTCACAGTTAACAGATTTTATCTGAAGATCTACCAAACGTCCGTTTGCGTCATACTTCGCACTGTAAACCCTCGCGCTGTTGTCCGGCGCAAAGCCGATTACGGTATCAAGCTCGTTGTTGCAGCTGATAAATGCTGCATTCTTCGGCGCAATCAGCGCATACCGCGCATTCACCGCATCGGTATCGGACATAACAGCCGAAAAATCGCCGTTATTTTTTGCTCCTATAACTTTCATGGGGGAATATTCGTTTTGCGTAAATGCCTGTGTAAATGCCTTAAAGCTTGTGCCGCTGTAATTTCCCCAATAGATTTCCGTTATGCCGTAGGCAAGCATCGTTTTACCGTCAAACGCAGTTTTGCAGTCTCTTACGCTCAGCTTTTCAGCAAGGTTTTCAATTTTCGCCGCTTTTATGCCCTTGTCGTACGTTATCTTGCCCGCGCCCTTGATTGTGAGCGTTCCGCTGCCGTAAACAGAAACCTTGCCTCCACAGAGAATACCCACCGCATCGGTGACATCCGCTTCAATGATACTGTCGCCCGTAAGCTCTATATCAAGGTCGCCGTTTGCATAAATTCCGACAGATTCCGCCGTGGCGTAAATCGGATGCGTCCCGATATGCGCATTGTTCAGCGTCAGCTTTGCGGGAGACATCGCCGTTTCCGGCGTAAAGCTGACCGTACCGCCGAACAGTGTCTCGGCATCACCCTGTGTGACGTCTTTGCCCTCCACCGTTATTATGGGTTCGGCAAATACCGCATAAAGCGAAAGTCCCGTAGGCACAAAAACCTTATCTTCCGGCAAATAATCCACCGTTTTGCCGCCTTTTTCAACCGTCCATCCCAAAAAGCTGTATCCGCTTTTTATCGGGTGAACTTTTGGAAGAACTACTTGATTGTACGTTTTCATCCGTATGGATTTATACGGCTGGCTGTCGACTTCCGCTTTATCAAACAGAAAAAGAACCGTGGTGTCCTGCATATCGCTTTTTGTAAACGAATTGACAGCAGACGGCTGATATCCGCACTTGGCGCAGGTTTTACGATATAGCCCGTCTGCGGTATCGGTTGCTTCTCTTAAAAGCTCGTATTTGTAGCTGTGCTTTTCGTTCTCCTTGTAGGTCACGGTATTTCTGTCCGCATCCTCATAGCTGCAGCGGCTGCATATACGGCTGTGGTTTGTACTGTCCTTTTGGGCACACGAATCAAATTTATGTATTACGGAGTGGCTGACAAGGTTACCGTTTATCCCTTTTTTTACTTCCTCGCCGTTTACCTTGACAACGCATCTGTATTTTTCGCTTCCGGGCGTCCTGTTTGTTACGATAAATGACGGCGTGTCGTAGCCGGCAAACATACCTACCCACTTTTCAACAAGCTGTTTTATGCTGATATACGCCGAATCGGATTTAATCTGCCAGTCATATGTAACCGTTGCTCCCTCAGGCGCGCATACCTTGATGTAAAACGCTGCATTTTCATTACATTTCGCTGTGACCTTATCAGTAAGGCTTTCGATAAATGGTGCTGTTTCCGTTCGCCCGATATGCACGAGCAAAGCTTCGCTTCCGCCGTCCGATGTCACCGTCAGCGTAAAGCTTTTTTCCTCCGTTGCCGTGGATGGGTAAAAGCCGGCGATATAACGATTGTCTGTGATTGAAAGCCCGTAAGCTGCAAATTCCGCATCGCCCGTCACCGTATAACTGCCGGCACCGCTTATGTAATTATTCAGGTCAATGTTAATGGGCGATCCCGAAACACCTGCCGGAATTTCGATGGGCTTTTGGCGATATACCTTAAACCCCGAAGCCTCCGCACAAGTATATTCGCGGTGCACATGTATGTCCTTGGAGGGCTTGGAAAGATGATTCTCCGCAGGGACATCGTTTATATACAGCTTTGTTTCTGCCGTAAACCATGCATCACCCGTGGCTTTTGCATAGGCGCCGTATTCGTATACGGTATTCCCGATATATTCCTTCAATAAGTTGTATTCGGCTTCTCCCGCAATCAGCGCATTTTGTGCCGCGCTGTCCGAAATCATATCCCCGTCATCGTCTTCATAAATCTGCCTTACGGTATACTCCGATGTACCGAGAGGATAAAAAACGGGTTTTCTGCCCGGCATTGGCTCGACATTGTAAAGCCGCAGCTCTTTTATGATCGGCTTCCATTGCGCGTAGATTCTCGTATTTTTATTGTATACCCTGTTGCTGTCAACCGATTCGCCGCCTATGGGCTCGGTATACCAGCCTTCAAGATAATACCCTTCTCTGTTGATAACGGTGTGATCATAAAATAAACTCGTAATCGTTCCGTCAATCTGCGTCATCATATCAAGCGTTGCAGCGCCGGCAGCGCCCATAAAGCTGCCGCCGTTTGCATCAAGCGTCACCGTGTATGGATTCGGGCTTTTGATTGTGTATTCCAGCGTAACCTTCGGCCAATTCACTCCTACGGTGTTTTTTGTTATCTTACCCGGCGGCGCTCCGTCCGACAGCAGTATCTGCGTATTCCGACTCATGCCGAAGCCTTCCTCAAAATTAAACAAAATCGTCAGCGCGCACCTGGTTGTGTTTTTGAAATTCTTTGCATCCACATAGATTTTTTTAACGGGGTCATATACCATCCACTTAAGCTGCAATATGCTGTAGTTCACGCCGTCAGGCACCGTTATCGCCTGTGCCAACTCCTCTGCTGAGCTGTTTGGTCCGGGCTGCTGCACCCCCATAAGCTCAAGCGAATCCAAATATGTCTTTTTCACTCCGTCGGTACACAGATTTTTTGTTTTTATATACAGATAACCGGCATAATAGTTTATGTTTTCATCGGGTAAAAGCTCATCATCAATATAAAACGCGGTTTCACTGTTTACAACATAGTTTCCGTCCTTGATCGTCACTTTAAAATAGTAATAATACTCGGTGCCGCTGTCAAACGGGTCTATGTTTGAGCTCAGCTTTGCGCCGTCGCACGCCCTGTACCAGTTACCATTATCAATTTTTAATATCTCATCGGAACCGGGACAGGTTAATTTAACAGGCGTTGCATTGACACCTTTCTTAATGCTTATTTCGCTCATTCCAACAAGTCTCACTTCCGGTATAACAGTCTGCGCCGCAAACGTTGTCTGCGGCAAAACACCCAAAAGCACCGCCATGCAAAGAAAAGCTGAAAACAGCCTGCTCCTTTTTCTTTTCATGTAATTCATCTCCTTTTTCTTTCAGTGTGCGGCAAAAGCGTCATCAACATAATAAATACCATACACAGCGACAAAAATTTCTTCATAATTATATTGACTCTCTTTCATTATTTTGTTTCGCCCCGCACATAGGGCAATACTCCGCATCATTAGGGAGAACATTTTCGCATTTGGTGCAGCAACGATGCTTTGCTTTGTAAATATCAAAAACTGTTTCCTCCGGAAGTTTCATCTGACAAACTTTGCAAAACTTGTTTTTTGCAGCCTGTATATTTCCGCAATACGGGCAGATTTTAAACCTTTTCATATTTTTGGTGCCAAAACCGAAATGCTCCAAAACATCTTTTCTTAACGGTCTATATCTCGTCATTCTCATCAGCTCCTCCATATAATAGTTTTTTGCCACATACAAAGCAAATTATATCTCCGTTATTCGCTTTTGCTCCACAGTGCTTGCAATACTTTGCTCCTTCCTCAAGAGGAGCACAATTCACGCACATAAGCATATCCGGATTATATACAATCGAATCAACCCATCTGCCGCATAAGTGGCATAAATTAAAATTTTTCTTGCCCTCCGCTTCCCATGCCGCCGAAAGCTCTGCCTCGGAATCGTCTGCATAATACGTTCCTGTGGTACAGACAAGCATTCCCGACAATTCGCAGAAAAAGCTGTAACGGTTTCCGCCCTGTGACGGAATAATTTTGTATGCAGCCGTTTTATGCTTCTCATTTATCATACGCCTCGCCTCATTTCTGAAAAACTTATAAGCCCGCTTCTTTCAAAAACCTATGCAAATTATTCTTGTTTTCCGATATATGTTTTCTTATGTTTTCTGCTGAAAACAAAGTGTAAACTCAAAAACCGTGGAAAATCCGCAACAAGCCATTGACAAAATGTCAAAAGTGTAATATACTTAAATAGAGTATGTCTGCTAAAAAAAGAATGCGTCTTTTTATTTGAGAAACTACTATTACTTTTCAATAAGTTGAAACACATACGTAAAAGGCACCCTCTTATCTTTGTTTTTTGAAGACGATTCTTTCCGGTACTGCAAATTGTTGTTTTTACATGTTTACATTGTACATAAAAATATCTTTTTTGTCCCCATACTTTTTACCAAAAGTATAGGATGAATTTCAAAAAAAATTAAGTTTTTTTGAAAAAGTAGGGGAAAAAGTATAGGATTGATTACATCTGTTGGCACCTTACCGGCAAAAAACAGGAAAAACGGAAAAAATCATCAAATCATATCACGGGGGAATCTAAATATGAAATCGGCAAGAAAATTGTTTTTGCTTTTACTCATTTTCAGCATATTAATATGCTGCCTTTCCGGCTGCAAAAAATCGGAACTTGATAAAAACAAGCCCGTTACGCTTACAATGTGGCACGTTTACGGAGAACAAGCGGATTCGCCGATGAATCGGCTTATTGACGAATTTAACGAGACAGTTGGCATGGAAAAAGGCATTATTATCAATGTCACGGCAATGTCGAATGCCTCCAAAATAGGCGAAAAACTGCTTGACGCACATAATAAGATTCCCGGTTCCGCCGAAATGCCCGACCTTTTCTTTGCACACAAAAGCAATGTGTTGGAGCTTGGAACGGATTGTTTACTTGACTGGAACGAATATTTTTCCGAAAAAGAGCTTTCGGCATACGTTCCGGGGTTTTTGGAGGACGGCACGGCAGACGGAAAGCTGTCCGTGTTCCCGGTGTCTAAATCCACGCATCTTTTGTTTCTTGCAGGCGGTCAGTTTGAACGCTTTTCAGCCGATACGGGCGTTACATATGAAGCACTGTCCACATGGGATGGGTTTTTCGATGCTGCCGCGAAATATTATGACTGGTCGGGCGGAAAACCGTTCTGCGCTCTTGATTATCCGCTGCGCGCCATTGAGCTTGCAGCTACGGAAAGCGGCGCAGGAAATATTTTTGCCGACAACGGATTCTATGACCCGTCAAACGTGATTTTTAAGCAAACCTTCATGAAATTTGCGGATTCGCTTGCAAAAGGGCATATTATGCTTTCAAATCTCTATTCAAACACACAGGTGATGACAGGCGAGGTTGTAGCCGGCATAGGCTCGTCCGCCGCAATTCTTTACTATAATGATACCGTGACATATGAGGACGGAACGAGTGAGCCGATGGATCTGGAGATACTGCCTCTGCCCGCTGAAAACGGAAAAAAGCCGTATATCACGCAAGCCGGAGTCGGTCTTTGCGCATATAAAACATCAAGTCAAAAAGCAGAGGCTGCAGGGATTTTTGCCAAATGGCTCACCGAGCCGGAGAGAAATCTTGAGTTCGTATGCCAAACAGGTTATATGCCGGTTACAAACGGTGCGTTTGACAAAATAGACGACTGCCGTTTCAAGACAGCCGATTATGAAAAACTCTATGCAGCCCTAAAAAAAGTTAAGGAAAGCTCGGAGGTTTTATCGGAACAGCAAAGTCCCGAATATTACAGCAGAGTTTACGCATTTTACGATTATTTAAGAAACGAACAGAAACAATTTATATTAAGCAACACACCGCCCGAAGCACTTGCCGAGGGACTTTGGCAAAAGCTCTGCGAAAAATAGACGGGGGATTGTTATGCAAATATCGGTAAGAAACAAAAGACAATCTATGCAAAAAAAGCTGTTTGGATATATGTTTATCCTGGCTATCGTTTTATTGCTTATATTTGTGGCTTTTCTTTTCCTGTTCGGACGATTTTCGACAACCGAGGATAAAATATCGGATATATTAAGCCTTCAGATTGAGTTTTTCGACCGTGAAATGACGTCTTACTACAATGATATTACCTTGCGCGGCGCACAGCTTTCCGAAAAAGCCGCACAGCTTACCGAGCAATATCTCAATTCGGAAAATACAGATTTTGGCGTCGTTCAGAATTCTTCTTTGCATATCAACGCTCTTGAGGAACGCTATATTGATTTATTGAAGAACGAGCTTTTAAAGGCAAGCTGTTCCGGCGCTTTTATTCTGATTAACGCATCTCAAACCGGCGAAGGCGGTTCAAAAGCAGGCGTGTATCTTAATCAGGATCTGTTCGGAACAACGGACAAGGAAACAATGCTTCTTTACAGGGGAAATGTGAAGGCTGCAATAAACAAAGGCATTATGCCTCACCGTAAATGGCATTTGGAATTTGACACCGGGGTATTCCCGAATTTTGAAGAAGTTCTTTCGGATACCGCCGAGCCGATTGAAA
The DNA here is from genome assembly GCA_905201285.1 of uncultured Eubacteriales bacterium. GTDB lineage: Bacteria > Bacillota > Clostridia > Monoglobales > Monoglobaceae > UMGS1820. The sequence continues at coordinate 6,717 of CAJKNM010000005.1, forward strand.
AAGCCTCTCACATTTGTAATATTATAACGCTTCCCGGAACGTCGGAGCGTGTTATGCTTGTAGCGCTTCCTATCAGAGGCGACGGCGGCCGCGTTTACGGCATCTGCGGCTTTGAAGTAAACGAAAGCGTTTTCAAGTCCGCACACGCACAGCCGTCCACGCTTCCGCACATAACCTGCATATTCTCTCGCTCGGGCGATAAAGAAATCAATATCAAAGAGGGATTAAGCTGCGGAGCAAAAAACGGATATTTTCTTGCACCTAAGGATTCCCTCAAAATCAAGCCGCTGAAAAAGGGTCTTGTCGCTTTAAAAAATGAATACGGCGCATATATCGGCATGACGAGAAACACAACTCTTTATTCCGAAAACACACCTTATTCTATTACGGTTATGATGCCGTATGCGGATTATTCCGGGCTGGAAACGAAAAACACCATACAGCTTATACTCATAATTCTGATTTTGGGATTTGCTGTTTTAAGCCTTAGCCTGTATTTTTCAAAACGATTTATCCTTCCGATAAAAAAATCGCTTGACAAAATAAAGCAATCCGAAAAGACATATTCCGACGAAAGTCAAAGCGGTATTATGGAAATTGACGACCTTTTTGCATTTCTTGCCGAAAAGGATAACGAATATCAAAAAATCTTCGATGAGCATTCCGAAAAAAACGAGAGTCTGCAAAGCGAGATTGAACGCATCAGAACCGAAAACAAGCGTCTGATGAAAGAGCATAAAAATATCATCATACAGGATGATTATGATCATTTCTGTTCGGGGTTACGCAGCCTTACTCCCAAGGAGAGAACAATATTTAACCTCTATCTGGAGGGAAAAACCGTTCCTGAAATTTTACAGATTGCAGAAGTTAAAGAGAGTACACTTAAATACCATAACGGCAATATTTACAGCAAGCTCGGCGTTTCCTCAAAAAAGCAGCTTCTTAATTTTGCGGCACTGTATGCACGGGAAAAATAATAACAGAGCCACACAGCAGAGAATAATTCTCGGTTGTGTGGTTCTTTCATACAGACAGCGAAAGGCATATCAAAATGCTCCCCTTTAATTATATTTAGAGCAGCAAATCGGCTCATGACAGCACAAGAAGAGTTTTGGCTTCGGAATTTGATGCAAACGGCGTTTTCCTCCGTTTCACTTCTCATTCACCACAGAAAGAACTTAAAGTTCCTTTGCTTTCCGCTACATACTATGTCAGGGTTATGTGGTGGAGTTCTTTGGAAAAAATGACTCCTCTTACAGGGGCGAAAACGGCATCTAAAAATGCGGAATGAAAGAGTTTCGGCAATAAAAGAAGCGGTAAAAAATTCTTCTTTTCGGTTCTCAAAACAAAGCGGGATTTTTTATAAGATACAAGATATAAGATAGTAAAATTTCGTCAGGCAAGCTAAAAGATAAAAAGACGTAGCTATAAAATATCGGTAAAATAATGAATTAACAAGCGCCATGCGAATTTAAATCGCGATGGCGCTTGTTTCAATTATTATACCCATGAATGAGGGTGTTTTTAATTTAAGCAGTCTTTTTGGAGGTTACAAGCTTTATTATAAACAAGGTTCCAACCATAAGAACAATTCCGACAGGCAGGCAAATCCATACATTCTTAACAAAACCGGCTATCACATATGATACAAATGAAACCGCAGCGGCAGTCATAGCATAGGGAAGCTGAGTGGTAACGTGGTTTATATGGTTGCATTGCGCTCCGGCGGATGACATAATCGTTGTGTCGGATATAGGTGAACAGTGGTCACCGCAGACCGCACCCGCCATGCAAGCCGAAATCGAAATTATCGAAATTTCGTCGCTTATTGAGCCGCTGAAAATCGCCAGAACAATTGGGATAAGGATTCCGAAGGTGCCCCACGATGTTCCGGTGGCAAACGAAAGTCCGACACCGATAAGAAAGACAACAGCGGGCAGAAGCGGTAGAAAGGCGCTTGCTTTAAGACGTACAAATTCGGCAATAAGTATCTTTGCGCCGAGTCCGTCGGTCATAGTTTTAAGCGTCCAAGCACAGCAGAGAATCATAATTGCCGGAACCATTGCCTTAAAGCCTTCAGGAATTGAATCCATACATTCCTTAAAGCTAAGTGTCTTTCTCAGCATAAAGTAAATGACAGAGAAGATGAGTCCCGCAAACGAACCGATAACCAATCCGACAGATGCGTCAGCATTTGAAAACGCATCAACAAAATTACGATAAGCATCTGCATCGGCTGTGAAGAAACCGCCCGAATAAATAAGGCCCAGCATACAAGCGATAATAAGTACCAGAACCGGAGCAACCAAATCCCATACGATTCCGTTGGGATTATCGGATATTTCTTCGGCTTTATCCATCATCTTGTGTGCCGCATCAGAGAATATGTCGCCGTTTTTGGCATTTTCTTCATGCTTTTTCATAGGCCCGTATTCAAACTTCATGGCAACAAGCGTAAACATCATTATAATTGTGAGCAGAGCATAGAAGTTATAAGGAATAGCGCGGATAAACAGCTCAAGGCCGCCTATCTGATCCTCTGAGACAAAGCCGGCAACGGCAGCCGCCCATGAGGAAATCGGCGCAATAATACAAACGGGAGCGGCGGTTGCATCGATGAGGTATGCAAGCTTTGAACGCGAAACCTTAAATTTGTCGGTAACGGGGCGCATAACAGAACCAACCGTAAGACAGTTAAAGTAATCATCGACAAAAATCAGAATTCCGAGACAGATTGTAGCAACCTGAGCGCCGGCTCTTGATTTAATGTGGGTCGAAGCCCATCTGCCGAAGGCAGCGGAGCCGCCCGACTTATTCATAAGCGCCACAATAGCACCCAGTATAATTAAGAAGAAAAGGATTCCTATATTATAAGAGTCAGCAACCGAGGCGATAAATCCATCGGCAAAAAGCCTGTCAAGCATCCCCGAAAAGCTGAAGTTTGAATAAAGCAGGGCTCCGGCAAGGATTCCTATAAATAAAGAAGAATATACCTCTTTCGTGATGAGCGCAAGCACAATGGCGATAAGCGGCGGAAGCAGAGCGAGAAGCGTCGCATATGACGGGATTTCTTCTCTTGTACAGTCAAGCGCCCTGTCAAGATTCTGAGTGAAGTCGGGGTCTTCGCCTACGTTAGTCGAATAGTTCTCAATGTAGGTCGAAGCCGCCGCAGAATATTGTTCGGCCTTATCATCTGACATAGCGTCGGCGCTAAACTCTGAAGCACTTAAAACCTGTACCGCTGTATCGTTATCGAGTTCGTCGTCTGATGCGGCGATGCACAAGGGTGCAGACACACACATAACGATAAACGTAAGCATAAATACAGCAAATGTCTTTAGTTTTTTGAAATTAATCATTTAAGTTATTCCCTCCGATAACAATCAATAAAAATACTATTATATATTATCACAGAAGAAGCGCAATGAGCAAGTAGCACATTAGACAAAATTTTGAAGAATTTTGTTATATTCTGCACAATGACGAAATTCCGCGGGGGATGTCGAATATGCGGGTGGATGCGGGTCATCTAAGAATCAAAAATGCGCACAATTTATTAGCATTTAAGATAAAATTTATATAAAAATAAAATTTGTTTACAAATTGTTCACATTTTCCGCAAACGCTTGTTTTACGCAAGTTGAGAAAGTCATAATTTTACCAAATCGGGGTTGAAACGGGGCTTGAACAGGCCAAAAGGTTGACTTTTTCGCGAAAATGTTGTATAATGGCTCTGTCGTTTAAAATTGAACGTCAAAAATTTCAGACATCGAAAGAAGTGGTGACCCGGAAAGAATACAAGCTTTTATAAACTTGGAGGTTTTTATTTTGAATTGTTTTACGAAAGGTTTAAGAAGAATTGTTGCTCTACTCTGCGTATTGATGACAATATCTTGCTTTGCTATAGTTACATCATACGCGACAGAAGAGCCGATTGATTACGGTCAGTTTTATGGTATAGTTGATACAACAAGCTTAAATGTCAGAGAGTATGCATCTACCGATGCTCCTGTCATTGCTGAGCTTCCCAAATATTCATACGTCAGAATAAATTGGGTTGAGCCTGAATGGGTATGTGTGGCGTATAATAATGATGGCCTTATGGGATATGTTTCATCCGATTACATAAACATTTTTGAGGGCGAGATGCCTGCTGCAAGCTCAAGCGCCGGTCAGGCGGCGGTTGATTTGGCGGCTCAGTTCCTCGGTGTTCCTTATGTATGGGGCGGTACAACTCCTTCGGGGTTTGATTGCAGCGGACTTATGCAGTATGTTTATAATCAGCTCGGTTATAAGATTAACCGTGTTGCCGAAGATCAGATGAAGAACGGTATCGCGGTGTCGCGCGAGAATTTGGCTCCCGGCGATTTGGTTGGTTTCTACAGCAGCCCCGGAAGCGGCTATATCAGCCATATAGGTATGTATGTCGGAAACGGAATTATGATTCATGCTCCGCATACGGGTGATGTCGTTAAGTATACAAGCATTGACGGAAGCTATTATAGTTCACGCTTTGCAGGCGGCAGAAGAATAATTTATTAATTGAATTTTAAAGGTCTGTATCAAAATGGTTTCAGAAAAGTCATTTTGATACAGACTTATTTATTTTTTTTCGCATAAGGTATTGCAAATTTGTTAAAAAAGAGTTATAATACCTCCTATAACATATTATTTACAGGAGGTTCATTATGGAACAGGCACAACAGGGCTCATTGGTTTCAATGATTATGATGCTCGTATTAATGTTCGTTGTATTCTACTTCTTCCTTATTCGCCCTCAGCGTAAGAAGGAAAAGAAGCTTCAGAATATGATTGCAAATCTTAAAGTCGGTGATGTGGTTGCGTCAATCGGCGGAATCCACGGCAAGATTGTCAGAATCAAGGATGATGTTTTCGTCCTCGAGTCGGGAATCGGCGTGACAAAGTCTTATATCACACTCGACAGAAGTGCAATTGCCCGTCTTGTCAAGGAAGGATCTGCTAAAGCGAGTGAAGTGGCTCCTATCCCCGATGATGAGACCGATGAGGCAGAAACCGAAACAAAAGCTGAATAATTTAATCGGTTTTGTCATATGTGTATAACTTCTTCAGTATAATATAGAAAGAAGCGTCAAACGCTTACTTCAAGATACGGAGGGGTTTAGTATGGCAAGCGATAAAGCTGTATCCGACGGCCGTTTCTTTGATCCTGTTTTTATGGCGAAGAATACGGCTGTCGGTTTTATTTTGACGATTGCGCTGCTCTTTGCCGCGTCGTGGGCGGCGGCTCTGGCGGCAATGCCCGAGGAGGCGGTAAGGCTTGTTACCGGAATCATTACATATATATGCGTAGGCGTATGCGGGTTTAGGTCGGCGAGACATTCCGGCGCAAACGGGCTTGCTTCGGGGGCGATAGCGGGGTTTGTTTATGTTCTGCTGCTGTTTGCAATCGGGTGCTGTGCATATGCCGAGATTCATTTCGGGGTGGCAGAGCTTTTAACAGCGGTTATCTGTATTTTGTGCGGTGCGGTCGGCGGAATCATAGGTGTAAACACAAAGAGCAGACGCCGGAGGTAAGAAACGATTGTATTGCGAGCAGGATTCAGTCCTTGCTGATTGGCCGGACGGTTACTGCCGATTGAGCGAAATCGGTACTTGACAAAAATGCCGAAACGTGGTAAAATATCTCTCGGTAATGTGGGAGTAGCAGGCGCACGTTTTCGTGTGTGACAAGTCAACATACTGACTTTATATAAGTCTGGCTTGTATTAAATTGCAAGACACAAGTATAACCGCTTAGCTATACTTGCGTCTGTGTTTCGGATCATATCGGGTATGGCTTGGGTGCTGTACCCGTTTTTTTGCGGGAATATAAAAATTTTATATGGAGAGAATCAAAATGGAATGGAGTTTTTTGCTGAACAGCATACTGCTGGGTGTGGGACTTGCGATGGACGCGTTTTCGGTCTGTCTGGCTAACGGATTGAACGAGCCGAAAATGAAGGTTAAAAGAATGTGTGCGGTATCGTCGGTGTTTGCTGTGTTTCAGGCGTTAATGCCTATGCTTGGATGGGTCTGTGTTCACACTATTGTGTCATACTTTAGCGCATTTCAAAAGCTGATACCGTGGATAGCGCTGGTCTTGCTTTTATATATTGGAGGAAAGATGCTCATAGAGGGAATTATGGCCAAAGAGGAGGACGAAAAACCCGCTGTGACGTTCGGCGCGTTGATGATTCAGGGCGTTGCAACCTCTATAGATGCGCTGTCGGTCGGTTTTACCATTGCCGAATATGGTGTGGCTCGGGCATTAGTCTGTTCACTTATAGTGGCAACGGTTACATTTTTTATTTCGCTCGGCGGAATAATATTGGGTAAGCAGTTTGGTACAAGGCTTGCGAACAAGGCGGCAATTCTGGGCGGCGTTATTCTTATTGCCATCGGCATTGAAATCTTTGTCGGCGGAATAATCGGATAAAAATTTAAGGAGGAAGAATATGTTTTTAGCGGTAATTTTGTTTGTGGTTGGTTTGGTCTGTCTTATAAAGGGCGGAGATTGGTTTGTTGACGGTGCGGTCGGAATCGCTCATCATTTTAATATGCCTGAGCTTCTGATAGGCGCAACGGTTGTTTCGATAGGAACTACACTTCCTGAGGTTATGGTTTCGGTTACATCGGCCATCGGCGGTCACGGTGAGATTGCATACGGAAACGCCATAGGCTCGGTTATATGTAATACTGCGCTTATTGCCGCACTGGTGATTACGGTTATTCCGTCACCGGTTGATAAAGGCTCGTTTAAAATTCCGGTTATTTTCTTTTTTGTATCGGCCGCCGTATATGCATTTTCCGCCTACTTTCGGGGACGTTTCGGGAGAACGACGGGGTTTGTTCTTCTTGCGATTTTTGTAATTTATATGATTGTTACGGTACGCAGCGCATTAAAAGAGGCTCGGGTTGACGATAATGCCCAAGATGCGGACAAGCCTTTGACCCGAGAGGTTATCTTGCTCGTTGTCGGTGCGATAATAATAGCCATAGGGGCGAACCTCCTTGTGAACAACGGAACAATCATAGCGCGTGCTATGGGCGTGCCCGAATCGGTAATAGCGCTTACCTTTGTTGCGCTCGGCACCTCCCTTCCGGAACTGGTAACAGCTGTTTCGGCGCTTATCAAGGGACACGGGGCATTGTCGCTCGGAAACATTGTCGGCGCAAATCTGTTTAATCTCGTATTGGTCAGCGGGTTATCGGTTGTCTGCTCGCCGTTTACGATACCGCTGAGCAGTACAATCGGGGGTTACAACACCTCGCTTGTTTTGGATATTCCGGTTATGCTTTTCGTAATGGCGTTTATGACAATTCCCGCACTTGTGCGCGGAAAGCTTAGCCGCACACAGGGAATAGTGCTGCTTGTCGTTTATGCCGCGTTTTGTGCGATACAGTTTTCGATTTAATATTTGAAAATAATGCCGGTTTGATTTTTTAGGCAGGCCGGCATTATTTTTTAGATGGGGAAAACGGGGGTCTTAATTCTCAAAGTCCGAATATATTTATAATAAGACTATAAATAAGCGGTGAGAATATGAAAAAATCAATTAAGATTTCTTTTGTATATATCGGTTTGATAATAGGCGCGGGATTTGCTTCGGGACGTGAGGTTATGGAGTATTTTAATCTCCGTTCAAACACGAGCCTCTGCGGAGTATTGACGGCGGCGGTGATGTTTGCTGCTGCCGCATATATAATTATGTCAAAGGCGGCGGAAAACGGAATATCGGATTTTGATACCTACATTGATTCGGTTGCAGGCAGAGCGGCGGTGTGGGTTAAGAATTTTATGATGATTTATATGTTCTGCGGACTTTTCACAATGTTCTCGGGAAGCTCGGCGCTTGTCTACAGCCTGTCTGTCTTGCCTAAGACGACAGGAGCCGTTCTTATGGCAATAGTGTGCTTTTTGGTTCTCAGTTTTGATATGAGGGGAATCGTGACGGTCAACGTTATCCTTGTGCCGCTTATGGTGCTCGGCATTGTTTATGTGGCGGTTTGTAGCATTATATTCGGTGATGCCGAGGCATTCTCTCCGTATGAATTAGCAAGCGGCGAAATTCTGCTGTCGGCGGTATGCTATGCCGCGTATAACACGGTTACGGCGGGGGCGGTTCTCGTTCCGCTCTCAAACGGAAGCGACAAGAAGGTTCTCGGAAGGGCGGCGATAATCGGCGGCTTTATAATCGGCCTGCTTATACTTCTTGTCTGGCTCGCACAGGGAATGAACTTTGACGCATTATGGAACAGTGAATTGCCTATGCTTGAGCTTGCCGCTCTCTGCGGAAAGACCTGTAAAAGGGTTTACACTGCCGTGCTGTTTATGGCGATATGCACAACGGCTGCGTCATATGGGTTTGGCTTGCTGTCACATTTCTCGGGAAGAATAAAAACAAGGCAGCAGAGAGTGATGTTTGCCGCGGTTATTTGCCTTGCGGCGCTTCCTCCGGCGATGTATGGGTTTTCAAGCCTTGTGGCAAGGCTGTATTCACTCTTTGGATACATAGGAATGATATGGGTTTTGTGGATAGTTATCGACAGACTTCGCTGATTTGATGAATACCTTGCCGTTTTGCGTCCCCTTATGGGTGGAAAAACTAAAAGATGTCACATTTTGTTTGGCGGAAATTATTGTAAATTTTAAAATTTTGTGTTACAATAGAAATAAGATAAAAGCAAGTGAGGGAAACATATGAAAAAATTAATTTCGTGGAATGTAAACGGACTTAGGGCGTGTATGCAAAAGGGATTTAAACAGGTCTTTGACGATTTTGACGCAGACGTGTTCTGCCTTCAGGAAATAAAGCTGAAAGAGGGTCAGGTTGACTTTTCGCCCGAGGGATATTTCTGTTATTGGAACTATGCCGAAAAGGCGGGGTATTCCGGCACGGCAATGTTCACGAAAACAGAGCCGCTTTCGATAGCGTATGGAATCGGCTATGAAAAGCATGACCTTGAGGGCAGGGTTATAACCGCTGAATTTGATGAGTATTATGTTGTGACCTGCTATACGCCGAATTCTCAAAACGAATTGAAGCGTCTTGACTATCGTATGGAGTGGGAGGATGATTTCAGAGGATATTTAAAGGAGCTTGAGAAAAAGAAACCGGTTATTCTCTGCGGTGATTTGAATGTTGCACACAAGGAAATAGATTTGAAAAATCCGAAAACAAACCGAAAGAACGCGGGGTTTACCGATGAAGAACGTGCTAAAATGACCGCCTTGCTCGATGCCGGGTTTATTGATACATACAGGTATTTCAACCCTAACGCAGAGGGCGAGTATTCGTGGTGGTCATATCGCTTTCACGCAAGAGAAAAGAACGCAGGATGGCGCATAGATTATTTTATAGTATCCGCGGCGCTTAAGGACAGGCTTAGGTCGGCCGAAATTCACCGGGAGGTATTCGGTTCAGACCATTGCCCGGTTGAGCTTGATATAGATTAACACACATAAATTTATATATAGATATTGACATATTTCCGAATATGTTGTATTATATAGTTTGTAACAGAATTGTAACAGAATTGTAACATAACACCCTGAAATGATAAGATAAAGCCGTCGGTAAGCATAATCGGCTTACGGGGATATAGATAAGGAGAAAGGTATGTTAGGACAGGATATAGGCATAGATTTAGGAACCTCTTCGATTCTGATATATGTCAAGGACAGAGGAATCATTGCGAATGAACCGTCGGTTGTCGCTATTGATAAAGAGTCGGGTCAGCTTTTGGCTGTCGGCAGAGAGGCACAGCAAATGCTTGGCAGAACACCGGGAAGTATTGTTGCGGTGCGTCCTCTTAAAGAGGGAGTAATTTCAGATTACAGCGTGACAGAGAGGATGCTTAAATATTTTCTTCAGCGTATAACAAAGGGGAGTCTTTTGTCAAGCTTGTTTAAGCCGCGTGTGGTTATATGCGTTCCGAGCGGAGTTACCGAGGTGGAGGAACGCGCGGTAATCGACGCCGCTATGCAGGCGGGGGCGGGCCGCGTTCATCTCATTGAAGAACCCCTTGCCGCTGCTATAGGTGTGGGAATCGATATATCACAGCCGTGCGGAAGTATGGTGGTTGATATGGGCGGCGGAACGACCGATATAGCGGTTATTTCGCTTGGCGGAATTGTTCACAGCGAGTCGATAAAGCTTGCCGGAAGCACATTTGATGAGGCGATAATTAAGTATATCCGCCGCAAGTATAATATTCTGGTCGGTGAACGAACCGCTGAAGAGTTAAAGGTTAAGATTGGATGTGCGTCAAAACGGGACAAGCTTTTGGCTATGGACGTCAGAGGCAGGAGCCTTATTTCGGGTTTGCCTAAAACACTGCAGATTACCTCAGATGAGGTTTATGAGGCGCTCTCCGAGCCTGCGGGAACAATCGTGGATTCGATAAAAAATGTGCTTGAGGATACCCCTCCCGAATTGGTGGGCGATATAAGTGCAAGAGGTATAATATTAACCGGCGGCGGAGCACGGCTTTACGGAATGGGCCGCAGGATTCAAGCGGAAACCGGAATAAAAACCGTTGTTGCCGAATCTCCTAACGAATGTGTTGCGCTCGGAACGGGCAAGGCCCTTGAAAATATGAGCCTTATTAAGAATTATAATGGCTGTAGGGGCTGATGATTTACATACAAAGAAAACACCGCCGCGTATTCTTACACGGCGGTGTTTTGGATTTTACAGAGCTTTTAAAAAGCTTAAAAGGCACTTAGCGACTTTTTCGGCCCCTGCATCATTCGGATGAAGTCCGTCGGGCATATATAGCTCTTTTAATATTTCAACTTCCGGCTGAAGGCCGCTTACGGCATATAAGTCCAAAGTGGGAATAGCATAGTATCTCGTGACCTCTTTGATTATATCAACATATCCTGAAAGGGGAGCCTGATTTCTTATGCCTATCTCGTTTATTACACGATTTTCGTCAAGGCGGTGAAGCGGCGTCATAAAGATGATGGTTGCATATGGATACTTGTTAATCAGCTTTTGACAAAGCGTGTGAAGTGCGCCATAGAACGTATGTACATCGGTGTTCTCGAATGTTCCGAGAGCCACGTCGCCGTGACCGTAATCGTTTGTTCCCCCGAACACCACAACGATATCAGCGTCATCGTCCATCTGATCGGCGCGCATAACAAAGTCTTGATCCCATTGCTCGTTCGTCGGCTTTGTCTGAGGTGCGATTCTTGTGCCGCCTATTCCATAGTTGCGTACCTCTGCGCCGCTAAGCCGTCCGAAAACAGAGACGTAGTTATTTTCGGGGCAGGACGCACCAGTGCCTTCGGTGATGCTGTCGCCTAAAAAATTTATTTTCTTGTCTTTTAATTCCATTTTTATCCCTCCGATTTTGTTAATAAACGCAAGAATTTAAAATTACGGTGGCAGTATAGCACAGTTTTTGTCAAACGTCAAGGGCTTAAATGAATAAATTGTTAGATTTTCGTTTAAACGGCTGAACTTGTGCAGGAAAGGTGTAGGAATTTAATAAAAATGTTGGTTTTATTTTGAAAAAAGTCTTGTGAAAAATAATGCGTTGTGGTATAATAATAAGGTATAGAATTATGCCTTAAAGCAATTGTGACGGCATAATGTTGAGGAGTGTTTTACGTGAGAATTTTATGTGAACAGGAAGTGTTAAACGAAGCGGTTTCGGTGGTGTCGCGTGCGGTTTCAAGCCGAAGCAGTCTTCCCGTCCTTGAGGGCGTATATATAAAGGCGAGTGATGACGGAAAGGTTAAGCTGACCGGAAACGATATGGAAATCGGTATTGAGGCTGTTATCGATGCCGAGGTTATGCAGCCGGGCGAAATTGTTATAAATGCAAAAATGCTCAGCGGAATAATTCGTTCTCTCACAGCGGGAAAGGTAAGCATAGAGACAAATGACAAAAATCAGACCCTGATAAAAAGCGGCAGTGCCAAATTTGAAATAGCAGGTATTTCTTCTGATGAATTTCCGGATTTACCGATTGTTGATCCGGAATATTCAATCAGCATTCCGGTGAATATCCTGAAAGAGATGATCACCAAGACGGGGTTTGCTGTTGCTGTCAGCGAGAACAATCCAATACTGACCGGATGTCTTCTCGAAATCAGAAACACCGGTCTTACTATGGTTGCTCTTGACGGCTTCAGACTGGCAATGTGCAAGACGGCTATGGAAAATGATTTTGAAGAACATTCTATGATTATTCCTGAAAAGTCTCTCAATGAACTCGGAAGGGTTCTCGGCGATACGGATGAAGAGGTCAAGGTTGCCGCCACATCCCGGAATGCCATATTTATGTTCGATAATATCAAGATGGTCACACGCCTTATCGAGGGAAATTATATTAATTATGAGAGCGTAATTCCGAAAGACAGTGCGATTGAATTTGATTGCTCAACCGCTCAGCTTCTCGAATCGATACAGAGGGTGTCTTTGATTATACTGAACGATGTTGTCAAAAGTCCGGTAAGATTCAATATTGAGGACGGAAATATTAATATTTCGTGCACAACATCAGCGGGAAGCGTTGATGATAACATTCCGATAGACTTAACCGATGCGGCTTTGGAAATCGGTTTCTATAACAGATACCTGCTTGAGGCGTTCAGAGTCATCGATTCCGAAATCGTACATATCAAGCTGAACACGGCGACAGGACCTATGGTTATTACTCCCACGGACGGGGATGACTTTTTGTATCTGATATTGCCGTTGAGACTTCATGCGGAATAATGTCTTGTAAGGGGAAGTTTTTGGATGATAGCTTTGCGTTTAGAACTTGAGAATTATCGGAATTACACTCGGCAGGAGCTTGACTTCGGCGAGGGTGTAAACGTAATATACGGTGATAATGCTCAGGGTAAGACAAATATACTTGAGGCGGTTTACTTTTTCGCGATGGGAAAGTCAAACCGTGCCCGCACAGACGCCGAGCTTATTCGGCACGGCGAGGACAAGGCGCGGGTATGCCTTGAGTTTTCTGACCGAAGCAGAACGAATATTGTTGATGTGGAAATCTACCGCGATAAACGAAAGAAGATTCAGATAAACGAGATACCGATAAAGCGCAGCAGCGAGCTTGTGCGCAGGTTTAACGTTGTATACTTCGGACCTGAATATTTAAGCCTTGTGAAAGACGGCCCAGGGGTCAGACGGAAAAATCTTGATATACTGATAAGCCAGATAAAGCCGGGATATATGGCGGCGTTGGGAGAGCTTAAAAAGATAGTTGAGAGCAAGAACGCCCTGCTTCGGATGGAACACCCGAACAAGACTATGCTTGATATAATGGATGACAAGCTTTCGGCTGCGGCGGCTAATATTATTCTTCACCGTGCGCTTTATATAAGCAGGATTGAGAACTTTGCAAGGGAGCTTCAGGCCGATATTTCAAACGGAACAGAAGAGCTTGAAATGAAATACAAGTGCTGTATAGGTGATGTCAGCGGCCTTGATACAGAGGGAATACGCTCGGCCGTCCGCGCGAAGCTTGAAGAGGCACGCCCGCGTGAGATGAGACTTTGCGAATCGACCATAGGTCCGCACCGTGAAGATATAGGCTTTTTTATAAATGGTATGGAGGCGCGGCTTTATTCATCACAGGGACAGCAAAAGACGATTGTTATGGCGAATAAGCTGGCCGAGGTTGAGCTTATTCGTGCTGAGACAAATGAGATGCCGGTGCTTCTGCTTGACGATATAATGAGTGAGCTTGACAGAACGCGCCGCGATTATATTCTCGGTCGTATAAATAATATGCAGATATTGATTACCTGTACGGATACCGAAGGGATGAAAGTCCCTGAGGGTGCGTACAGAATTGAGGTAGAAAACGGACACGCGAGGGCGGTCTGATTAAGGTGGTGTGCGAATGTATTTACATCTCGGAAAGGGAACGGTGGTCAACACCGCGGACATAATAGCTATTATGGATTTAGAGAGTTCATCGCACTCGCCGAGTACGCGTGAGTTTCTCAAAATAGTTGAAGAGGAAGGCTTTGTCAGAAATGTTTCTGAGGAGCTTCCGAAAACGTATATAATATGTGAGATAGACGGTCAGTCGGTGGTGTATGTTACGAATATTTCGTCAAAGGCGCTTGCCGGCAGAGCCGAGAAGTACAGATAAAGAAACAGGAGTTGAGATAAGTGGCAGAAGAACATATTGCAAGTATGATGGGTGATGCGGAATATGATGCGAACCAAATCCAGGTTCTTGAAGGGCTTGAGGCGGTTCGCAAGCGTCCGGGTATGTATATCGGCTCGACCTCTTCGAGAGGCCTTCACCATTTGGTGTATGAGATAGTTGATAACTCTATAGATGAGGCGCTTGCCGGATTTTGTAAGCACATTAAGGTGGTTATCGAAAAGGATAACTCGATTACCGTTACTGATGACGGCCGCGGTATCCCGGTGGGAATCCACCCTAAAATGGGAATTCCGGCAGTTGAGGTTGTATTCACCATTCTGCACGCCGGAGGTAAGTTCGGCGGCGGCGGATATAAGGTGTCGGGCGGCTTGCACGGCGTCGGCGCATCGGTGGTAAACGCTCTTTCGGAATATCTTGAGGTGGAAATCCGAAACGGCGAACACGTATTTTATCAGAAGTACGAACGCGGCAAGAGCTGCGGCCCGCTTAAACAAATCGGGGATACGACCGAGACCGGAACAAAGGTTCATTTCAAGCCGGACGGTGAAATTTTCGAGGATTTGGTTTATGATTTTGATACGCTTTTGCTCAGGCTCCGCGAGCAGGCATTCTTAAATGCCGGCGTTCATATAACTCTTACAGATGACCGTGACGGTCAGCACAATGGAGAAAAACGCACCGAGGATATGGTGTATGAGGGCGGTATTCGTGAATTTGTAAAATACATTAACAGAAATAAAGAGCCGATTCACCCCGATGTAATATATGTCAATGCGGTACGTGAGAATTCCGAAGCGGAGGTTGCGCTTCAGTATAATGACGGCTATAGCGAGAATATAATCAGCTTTGCGAACAACATAAATACAACCGAGGGCGGAACGCACGAGGTCGGCTTTAAGTCGGCACTGACCAAGGTTATAAACGATTATGCCAGAAAGTATAAGTTCCTGAAGGATAACGACGATAACCTGAGAGGCGAGGACGTGCGCGAGGGTCTGTCTTGTGTAATAAGCGTTAAAGTTACCGAGGCACAGTTTGAAGGTCAGACAAAGACCAAGCTCGGCAACAGCGAGATGCGTTCTATAGTTGAAAAAATGGTAAACGAAAAGCTGTCGGAATTCTTTGAGGAAAATCCGGCGGTTGCTAAGATAATCGTAGATAAATCACTCACCGCTTCGCGTGCCCGTGAGGCGGCGAAGAGAGCGAGAGAGAATACAAGGCGTAAGGGCGCGCTCGAAAGCTCATCCCTTCCGGGTAAGCTTGCGGATTGTTCCGACAAGGATAACACCTATACCGAGATATATATCGTCGAGGGAGATTCGGCGGGCGGCTCGGCAAAGCAAGGCCGCGACAGACGGTTTCAGGCTATCCTTCCGCTTTGGGGAAAAATGCTGAATGTTGAAAAGGCGAGGGTTGATAAGGTCTATGGAAACGACAAGCTGACCCCGGTTATTACAGCGCTCGGAGCGGGCTTTGGTGAGGACTTTAATCCCGAAAAGCTTCGCTACGGAAAGATAGTCATTATGGCCGATGCCGATGTCGACGGGGCACATATCAGAACGCTTCTTTTGACGTTTTTCTTTAGATTTATGCGTCCGCTTATCGAGGAAGGCCATGTGTATATTGCACAGCCGCCGCTCTATCGGATAACGAGGGGAAAGGTTCACCGCTATGCGTACAGCGATGCTGAGCTTAAACAGATACTTGCCGATATGGGCGAGGGCAGACAGCCGACCATTCAGAGATATAAGGGTCTCGGTGAGATGGATCCCGAACAGCTGTGGGAAACGACTATGAACCCCGAGACGAGGGTTATGCTTCGCGTGGATTTAGAGGACGCACGTCAGGCGGATGAAACCTTCACCATTTTGATGGGTGATAAGGTTGAACCGCGGCGTAAGTTTATTGAGGATTATTCGTCAACGGTTGTAAATCTTGACATTTAAGAGATTTAATGAATTTAACGGAGGTTTTCGAGGATGATAAGGATAGAAAAGGCCGCTGTTATGAATTTTGAAGGTGCGATTCGCGGTGCGAGGAATCCGCTTAACAGCTGGGACAGAATCGACAGCTGTTATGACAAGGACGGCAACTATGTTCTGGGCGAGAACGATTTGGGTCTTGCCAAAAGGCTGTGCAAGGCGGGAAGCGACCACAGAAAATTCATCAGACAGATATTGGTGTCGGTGGATATAACCGCACCGCTCTATTGGTGGAAGGAGTTTGACACCTATAAGGTGGCGACGGTTGCAAATTCAACGAGCACAATGCACAAGGTGCACAGCAAGCCGTTTGAATTTGAAGATTTCAGCTGTGATCATTTGACCGAGGGCGGGCTAAAGGCTCTTGAGGTTCTTCTTGAATATCTTGAAGACTGCCGCATAAAATTTATTGAAACAAAGGATAAATCATACTGGTATGATATTATACAGCTTCTTCCCGAGAGCTATAACCAAACCAGAACCGTCACGATGAATTATGAGAACCTGCTCAATATGTATTTCGCAAGAAGAAATCATAAGCTTGCGGAGTGGCATACATATTGTGACTGGATTCTGACGCTTCCGTATACGAAAGAACTGTTTTTGCAGTAATTACTATTGACAAAGTTAAAAAAATATATTATTATAAAGGTGTAAAAGCTTAAGTGAGGTGAAGAAGAATGGCATATACAATTAACGATGATTGCATCAGCTGCGGCGCATGTGCAGACGCCTGTCCCGTATCTTGCATCTCTGAGGGTGATGGTAAGTACGTTATCAACGCTGACGAATGTATTGATTGCGGTACCTGTGCAAGCACTTGTCCTGTTGACGCTCCTCAGGCGTAAGAATATGAGTATTTAAAAGGCTGTGTCACATTTTTCTGTGGTACAGCCTTTTATTGTGAATAAGACGTTAGCCGAAATATGCCGAAACTATGCTTTTTCGGGTGGTTCGGAATACCTTCCTTCGGCTATAAAAAGGATTTGATATAAATGAACACAGAATTGTTTAAAGAAGGAATGAACCGGCTTAAAGCTGAAATCAGCGAACGCCAAACGGAACAGTTTATGAAATACTCCAAACTCCTTGTTGAGTGGAATGAAAAGATGAATCTGACAGCGGTAACCGACCCCGACGGAATCGCGGTGAAGCATTTCTTAGACAGCGTCCTGCCGCTTTATGCTATTGACTTTTCAAAATGTAAGACCCTTGCGGATATAGGAACGGGGGCGGGGTTCCCCGGGCTTCCGATGAAGATAATGCGCCCGGAATTTGAGCTGACCCTTGTCGATTCGCTGAACAAGCGCATAAACTTTTTAAACGAAGTGAAAGATGCGCTCGAACTCAAAAATGTGACCTGTATTCACGCCCGAGCCGAGGAACTCGGCAGGGACACCGACTATCGCGAGAAATTTGACGCCGTTGTGTCGAGGGCGGTCGCGAATATGACGGTTCTGTGCGAATATTGTATGCCTTTTGTTGCTGTCGGCGGAATGTTTGTTGCGCTAAAGGCGGAAAATTCAGCCGATGAGCTGGACTCATCAAGGGCAATGATAAAAACCTTAGGCGGAGAGGTTGAGAATAAGCTGTCGGTACCTCTTCCTATGAGCGATATAACGAGAGAACTTATAGTGATAAGAAAGGTATCCGAAACACCGAAAAGGTTTCCGCGGCGTGCGGATAAAATTAAAAAAAGCGCCTCGGGCAAGGCTTAAAAAAGCAACACCCGCGGCGCAAAGCTTATGCTTTAAAAGGACAGTAAGCGTATTCTTTAAAATAATACAAAGATTACGCTTCAAAGTCGAACTTATCTGCGTTTCGGTCTCTGAATATTTCATAAACCGCAGATAAAATGTCGTTGTCGAAAATCTGAGACAGAACGGCTTCGCCGTTTCCGTCATCTTCTGTTCTGAATATGACGATTTCGGTTACTTCCTCTTCGCTGTCATCGTAGGGAATACAGATGACATATTCGTTGTCCTTATACAAAACCGTATCAAGGTGTTCAAAAACGGTCTTGTTTCCGTCCTCATCATAGAGGTCTATTAAATATTCGTTTTCAGGTAATTCAGCCATAAAAATCTCCTCGTTTCATATTATTACGTTATTTTATTAATCTATGTTTTCAAGCTTTAATGTTTCGCCCGACTTGATTGAAAATGTTTTTTTATCTATTTCGAACCAAACGGTTTTTAATGTCGGATTATACACTCTTGTGCCGTCGGCGCTGAATATCAGGGAATTATACGCCGTTACATAATCGTATATCTCTATATTTGTTGCATACCATATATCGTTGTGCCCGCCGAGCCTCGAACAGATTTCGTCAAGTCTGTCCCAGCTATTGTTCCGGTCAAATTCAAAGCTGTGTCCCCATACATAAAACAGTCTCGGATAATGGTCTGCGCAATATGCTGAGTTGACATCAAGCTTTAAAAATTTTTCTATATAATCAAAAATTTCAGGGTTGTCATGATGCGCGGTCGGCATCCACGCCAGCCAGTCGTTCGGAAGCATAAAAGCGTCATTATCTCCGCCCAATGTCCTTGAATAGACTATATCCAAATCGGTCAGGTACTGCCTTATCGTTTCGTATTTCATACCGTTATACATTACAGTTATTCCGCTGTCAGGATACGCCATACCCCTTATGATTCGACCGAACATTTCTTCAAGCTCAAGTCTGCACTGTAAAAATTCACGGATTCCGTCAATCGGGCGAAGCTTACCCGGCGCCTTGTGATATGCGCCGTGAACGGCAACCTCGTGTCCGCCGCCCAAAATATATTTGTTGACATCATCTTTTGTCAGATGATAACCATCGCTCTCTTCGTGAATACATTGGCTGTTTAAGTTAAATGTTGCCTTTATGTTATACTTGTCGAAGGTCTGAACAAGCTTTAAGTCAAACCTCGGGCCGTCATCATAACTAAAGGTAACAGCTTTTGTTTTTCCCTCGGGAAAACGCAGAAATCTATAATGCATAGTGAAAATCTCCATTCTTTATTTAAGGCTGTCTAAATATCCCTGAAGGATATAAGCCGCCGAGATACTGTCGACGCTTTCTTTTCGTTTTTTTCCGCGGACATTAGTCTCGTTCATCAGATTATGCGCCGAAACAGTAGTGAGTCGTTCGTCCCACAAAATAATCGGAATATCGGTGAATTTCTTTATGGCTTCAACCAAACGCCGAGTCTTTTCGGCACGGGGACCGATGGTTCCGTTCATATTTTTAGGGTAGCCAAGAACAATTTTTTCCGCGCCGAGCTCTCCGGCAAGAGCCGCAGTGTGCTCTGCGACATTTTTGATGTTTCCGCTTTTGAATGCGGGAATGACGCTTGCGCCGAAGCCAAGCGCGTCTGATATTGCATAGCCTGTTCGGCTGTCTCCGAAATCAACGCCGAGTATCTTCATATTTTATCCTCACATTATTTATTTTTAATTTTGTCCCAGTATTCCTTTGCGTTTTGCTCTGCCTTGTTGCGGCCGTACTCATAATACCTCTTGTCCTTAATTTTATCGGGAAGGTACTGCTGAACCACATAATGATTGGGAAAGTCGTGCGGATACAGATAATTCTGGCCCTTAGGAAGCTCGCCCTCTCCGTCATAGTGGACGTTTTGGAGCTGACGCGGAATGTTTCCCGTGTCTATATGCTCGAGGTCATACAAGGCCGAGTCCAGCGCAAGGTAAGCCGAATTTGATTTCGGCGCGGTGGCGAGAAGAACGGTTGCCTCGGCGAGAGGAATCCGCGCTTCCGGAAAGCCAAGCATCAGTGCGCTGTCAACGCACGATTTTACTATGGTTATAGCTGACGGATAAGCAAGCCCAATATCCTCGCACGCAATCACCAAAAGCCTTCGGCAAATGGACTGAATATCGTCTGCGGCAACAAGCCGCGCGAGATAGTGAACCGCCGCATCGGGGTCGCTTCCGCGGATAGACTTTTGGAAGGCGCTTAAAATATCATAGTGGCTGTCGCCCATCTTATCATATTTTATAATCTTCTTCTGGGTGCATTGTTCAACGGTTTCAGACGTAAGATGAAGCTTTCCGTCATCGCCCGGCGGCGTATAGCTAACGGCAAGTTCAAGCGAGTTCAGGGCGCGTCTCACATCTCCGCCCGACCTCTCGGCAAGCAGATTCAGAAAATCGCCGTCGGAATCAATCGAATCCTCACCCATTTCGCTTTTTAGAATTTTAAGAGCGCGGCTCAGAACCTGTTCTATATCCTCGGGCTTAAGAGGACGGAATTCAAAGACTGTACTTCGGCTTAAAATTGCGTTATATACATAAAAATACGGGTTTTCGGTTGTGCTTGCGATAAGCGTGATTTTTCCGTTTTCGGTGTATTCCAGAAGCGACTGCTGTTGTTTTTTGTTAAAATTCTGAATCTCGTCAAGATAGAGGAGAACTCCGTCCTGACCGAGAAGACCTTCGCTTTCCTTGACGATAGCCTTTATATCCGATACTGACGCGTTCGTTGCGTTAAGTTTATATAGCGGCCGGTTTGAAATCTTAGCCGCAATGTTAGCAACGGTCGTCTTTCCCGTTCCCGACGGGCCATAGAAAATCATACTCGGAATGTTTCCGCTTTCGATAATGTTTCTGAGAATCCGTCCCTTGCCGAGTATGTGCTTTTGACCCGCTACATCATCAAGACAGGTAGGACGGATTCTGTCCGCAAGCGGCTTATTCATAAAGCGGGTGTTTCCTGCAAAGAGCGTGAACCCTTTCGGTAACCTCGTCGCGGGTACCCTCAAAGTCTTTTATTACCATAGAGATAAGCTCGGCTACCTCTTTCATATCCTCTTCGATAAAGCCGCGCGTTGTAACAGCCGGCGTACCGAGCCTGATTCCGCTTGTCACAAACGGACTTTGCGGGTCGTTGGGGATGGTATTCTTGTTACAGGTGATGCCCACTTCGTCAAGGTTGTGTTCAACTTCCTTACCGGTCTTTCCCTGTTTAATCAGGTCGACAAGCATAAGGTGATTGTCGGTGCCGCCCGATACTATGTCTATTCCCCTTGACATAAGTTCGCTTGCAAGAGTAGCCGCATTCTTTTTAATCTGTGCCTGATACGTCTTAAACTCGGGCGACAGAGCCTCTTTAAGGCATACGGCCTTTGCAGCGATAACGTGCATAAGCGGGCCGCCCTGACAGCCGGGGAAGACAGCCTTATTAATATCCTTTGCGTACTTTTCCTTGCAGAGGATAAGACCGCCTCTCGGGCCTCTTAAGGTCTTGTGAGTTGTGGTTGTAACAAAATCGGCATAAGGAACGGGACTTTGGTGAAGCCCTGCTGCAACAAGACCCGCGATGTGCGCCATATCAACCATAAGATAAGCGCCCACTTCATCGGCAATTTCCCGGAATTTAGCGAAGTCGATTTCCCTTGCGTACGCGCTTGCACCGGCAAGAATCATCTTAGGCTTGTTCTCAACCGCCAGCTTATATAGAGCGTCATAATCTATTCTCTGCGTAACGCTGTCGACACCGTAGGGGACAACATTAAAATACTTACCGGAAATATTGACGGGCGAACCGTGGCTGAGGTGGCCGCCGTGCGCAAGGTTCATACCAAGGTAGGTATCGCCGGGCTTCATAGCCGCAAAGAATACGGCGAGGTTCGCCTGTGCGCCTGAGTGCGGCTGAACGTTTGCAAACTCTGCGCCGAAGAGCTTCTTTGCACGTTCTCTTGCTAAATCCTCTACTATATCAACGTATTCACAGCCGCCGTAATAACGCTTTCCGGGATAGCCCTCGGCATACTTGTTGGTCAGCGGCGAACCCATTGCCTCCATAACGGCGGGGCTTACGAAGTTTTCAGAAGCAATAAGCTCTATCTTTTCGCGCTGCCTGCCGAGTTCTTTAAATATTGCGTCAGCAACTTCAGGGTCAGTCTTTTTTACGTTCTCAAATTCAAACATTGTATTCAATCCTTTCGGGCGCACGGGGCGCATTTTACAAATTTATAATATAGAATAATCTTGCAAATTACTCTAATTTATATTATAATATTATAAAGAAGATTTTGCAAGAGAAAAATACAATCTTTTGAAATAAAATGCGAGGTGTTAGATATGAGAGAGAGCCTTAAAGCAAGGCGGTGCCGTGCCGCCGAGATATACAAAATTTTTGGCGAGGTTTATAAAGACGCGGACTGTACACTTGAATATAAAAGTGCGCTTCAGCTTCTTATCGCGACACAGCTGGCGGCTCAGTGCACCGACGCGAGGGTCAATATGGTTACGCCTGCGCTTTTTGCCAAGTATCCCGATGTTTATGCTTTCGCAAACGCCGATGAGCTTGAACTTCGCGAGGATATACGTTCGACCGGATTTTTCAGAAATAAGGCGAGGAACATAATCGCCTGCTGCCGGATGCTGATTGACGATTTCGGCGGCGAGGTTCCGAACTCAATGGAGGAGCTTTTGAAGCTTCCCGGGGTGGGAAGAAAAACGGCAAACCTTGTCCTCGGCGATTTTTTCGGCATACCCGGTGTGGTTGTCGATACCCATGCAACAAGGCTTTCGAACAGGATGGGCTTCACCAAAGAAAGCGACCCGTACAAGATAGAGCTTGACCTTCAGAAATTGCTTCCGCCCGAGGATTGGGCGCAGTTCTGTCACTGTCTTGTTTATCACGGAAGGGCTTTCTGTACGGCACGGGCGCCGAAGTGCGATATATGTCCTGTTGAACAGCTGTGTCCCAAAGTGGGGGTTTAAATATTATGAGTCTTTATTACTCACAAAAAACCGACAAAAATTTTGTCTATATTCAATCAAAATTTTAAAAATTGAGGTTATTACCGAAAAAACTATTGTAATTTTGCTTGAAAAATGGTACAATAATAGTTATGGTGTAATATTATTATGCCGTAGGTGCGGCATAAGTACAAATTTGTGGAAATAAACTAACCGGGAGATTATACGTTATGTTAAAGAAAAAATGGCTTCTGAAAGAATTTGATAAGTCGCGTGTTCTTGAAATTTCAAGAACGTTCGGAATTTCTCCGCTGACTTCTATAGTTCTTTATAACCGCGGCGTCAGAGAGAACGAACAGATTAAGAATTTTCTCTCTAAGGATTTGGGGACTATGTATGACCCGTTTCTTATGCGCGATATGGATAAGGCGGTTAAACGCATAAATGCCGCGAAGGAAGCAGGCGAAAAGATTACAATATACGGAGATTATGACGTTGACGGTATAACCGCCATCGCTATACTATATAAATATTTAGCCGGACTTGGTATAGACGTTGACTATTATGTTCCAGACAGGATGCAAGAGGGTTATGGGGTGAACCGCGATGCTCTTGACAAGATAAAGACGCGCGGAAGTTCGCTCATCATAACGGTTGACACGGGCATCACCGCTGTTGAAGAATGTGAATATGCAACGGAAATCGGATTGGATGTCATTGTTACCGACCATCATGAGTGCAAGGAGAGAATCCCCGATGTGTATGCGGCGATTGACCCCAAGCGTAAGGATTGTAAGTATCCGTTTAAGAGCCTTGCCGGTGTCGGAGTTGTATTCAAGCTGATTCAGGCTCTGGATAAAAACAGCTCGCTTTTTGAACTGATGGAGGATTATGCCGACCTTATGTGCCTCGGTACCGTTGCGGATATTTCGCCGCTTGTTGACGAAAACCGCGTCATTGTGACAGAGGGGTTAAAGCGTTTTAAACGCACCAAAAACGTCGGCTTAAAGGCGCTTATTGATGTTTCTACAAACGGGAAGGCAATAACCACCTCGACAATCGGATATATAATTGCGCCCCGAATCAACGCAAGCGGCCGGCTCGGCTGTGCTTCGAGAAGTGTCGAGCTCTTTTTGACCGATGATGAAGAAAATGCGCTGAAGCTTGCAAATTCGCTCTGCGAGGAAAATTCCCTGCGTCAGCAGACCGAACAGAAGATGTTTAAAGAGGCACTTGAATATATAGAAGAACATCCCGAGGTCAAGGAGGATAAAATTATTGTTATTCCTCACGAGAATTGGCATCACGGAATTGTGGGAATAGTTTCGTCTAAGATAACCGAGAAGTTTTATAAGCCGTCGATACTCCTTGCGATAGACGGAGATGAAGCTAAAGGCTCGGGCAGAAGCGTTTCGGGATTTAACCTTTTCGGTGCGCTCGAGAGCTGTTCGGACCTGCTTGAAAAATTCGGCGGGCATGAGCTTGCGGCGGGGCTTACCATTAAGTCATCAAATATAGAGGAATTCAGAAAGAAAATTAACGAGTATTCAAAGGATAAAATAAGTGAATCTATGCTTGTGCCTACGGTTATGCTTGACGCGGCGATAAAGGTTCCCTACATAACCATTGATACCGTTCACGATATTAATCGTCTTCAGCCGTTCGGTGTGGACAATCCCACCCCTGCGTTCGCTGTGCGGAATATCAAGATACACAAAATCAGTGTTATGAGCGAGGGAAAGCATCTCAGAATGACGCTTCTCAAGGAAGGGAAGTACCTTGACGCGGTTGGCTTCGGTATGGGCGAGTACTATCACCATCTCGAAGAGGGCGACTTTATTGACGTTGCGTTCGCTCTTGACATCAATGACTATAAGGGCTTTCAGAATGTTCAGCTCATACTCAAGGACATCAAGAAAGTTGAAGAAGAATAAGTCCGGCGAGGTTACCGGCTTTCCTATAACAAGAAAACCTTTTAAAGCCGGCAATCAAGCCGGCTTTAATTGACAATTTTTAAGGGGGTTGCACTATGGAGGCAAAACAGGAATACAATCTCGACACCCTGCTTGCTAAAATCCGCAGGTATCACAAGGCTGATGACCTTCAAATTGTTGAAAAGGCGTATAACTATGCCGCGGAAAAGCACAAAAATCAGGTGCGAAAGTCGGGTGAGCCGTACTTTACGCATCCGATTCATGTCGCTCATATTATTGCGGATTTAGAGCTTGACCCACAGTCTGTCTGTGCCGCGCTTTTACACGATGTCGTCGAGGATACCGACGCGACGTATGAAGATATAGTAAGGGAATTCGGCGAGACAATCGCTATGCTGGTTGACGGCGTTACCAAGCTCGGAAAGATTCCGACCCATTCAAAGGAAGAACAGCAGATTGAAAACCTGCGTAAGATGTTCTTTGCGATGGCAAAGGATATTCGGGTTATTGTCATAAAGCTTGCCGATAGGCTTCATAATATGCAGACGCTTAAATATATGCCCGAGGAAAAGCAGAGAACTATAGCCAGAGAAACACTTGAGGTCTATGCACCTCTCGCTCACCGTCTCGGTATGTCAAAGATTAAGTGGGAACTTGAGGACACGGCGCTCAGATATATTGACCCTGTTGCGTATTACGAAATAGTGGATAAAATCGCACAGAAGCGAAGCGAACGCGAGGAATTTATCAAGAAGATAATCGATATACTTAAAAAACGGCTTTCCGAAACATTGGGGATTGAACCGCACATAGAGGGCAGGGCGAAGCATTTTTACAGCATATACAGAAAAATGTATATGCAGAATAAGACCATAGATGAATTATATGACCTGTTTGCGGTCAGAGTAATAGTAGATACGGTTGCTGAATGTTATGCCGTTTTAGGAACGGTTCACGAGCTTTTTAAGCCGATTCCGGGAAGATTTAAGGATTATATAGCTATGCCTAAGCCAAATATGTATCAGTCGCTTCATTCGACACTTATGGGGCCGGGCGGAACACCGTTTGAAATTCAGATCAGGACGTGGGAGATGCACCACACGGCGGAAAACGGTATTGCCGCTCACTGGAAGTATAAAGAGGGCATAAGCGGAACAACCGATATGGACGAGAAGCTTGAATGGATAAAACAGCTTCTTGAAATCCAGAAGGAGACCAACGGCGAGGACTTTATGCAGGCGCTGAAAATAGATATGTTCAGCGACGAGGTGTTCGTTTTCACGCCGAAGGGCGATGTAATAAGCCTTCCGATTAACGCAACGCCGATTGACTTTGCATACGCGATACACAGCGCGGTCGGAAACCGTATGGTCGGAGCAAAGGTGAACGGAAAGATTGTTACCCTTGATTATACCCTGAAAAACGGTGATATAGTGGATATTATCACGTCAAAGACGTCATCGGGGCCGAACCTTGACTGGATAAAAATATGCAAGACCTCTCAGGCGAAGAACAAGATAAACCAGTGGTTTAAGAGGGTAAACCGCGAAGAAAATATAGCAAAGGGTCACGAGATACTTGAACACGAGCTGAAGAAAAGCTCTATACCTGCATCGTTTATCGATGATAAAGAGATGATTCAGAGCCTTGCACGTAAGTACGGCTTTAATAACTATGATGACCTTATGTCGGCGATAGGCTACGGAAGTACAAACGCATCACGTTTCGTGACAAGGTTTAAAACCGAGTGCAAGAAGAAGATTGCAAAGGACGAAAACCTGACCCCGGCAGAGCTTATTCCGATTGTTGCCAGAACGTCTGATAAGACAAATAACAGCGGCGTTGTGGTTGAAGGAATCGACAACTGTCTTATTCGTTTTTCGCATTGCTGTAATCCTGTTCCCGGCGATAATATCGTTGGCTATGTCACCCGCGGAAGAGGTGTGGCAATCCATCGCGCCGACTGTATTAATATGATTCACGCCCTGCATAACGAGGAAGAAAGCACCCGTTTTATTCCCGTGCATTGGGCAAATGATACGGGTGCGAGCTTCCTGTCGACGCTTACCGTTACGGCGGGCAACAGAGCGAACCTCTTGCTCGACATTATGGCGGCGCTTTCTGAGTTTAAGCTTGTTGCCACTAACGTAAACGCCAGAACGGGGAAGAATAACCTTGCTATAATAGAAGTTACGGTTGAAATTTCTGATACGCAACAGCTTGATAAGGTTATAAAAAGACTTAAAAAGATAGATGACGTGCTTTCAATAGTACGCCGCAGACAGTAAAGGGGGATAGCATATGATGACACTGTATATGATTGTGCTTGGACAGCTTTCTAATAATTGTTACATTTGGGCGGACGAGAAAACAAAGGACGCAATGGTAGTTGACGCACCCGATAAGGCGGATGAGATTATTGCTTTCGCCGGAGACAAGGGGCTTAAAATAACGGATATAGTTTTAACACATGGTCATTTTGACCATATCCTTGCGCTTAAGGAACTTAAAGAAAAAACCGGGGCGACGCTCTCTGTATTTGAAAAGACCGCTGATTTTATGCGCGACCCGGTGCGTAATCTTGCACAGTATATGAATATAGAAATTCCGCCGACAAAGCCGGATAAGCTTTTGAAGGACGGAGATGAAATCGATTTCCGAGGAAACAAAATTAAGGTTCTGCACACGCCCGGACATACCGAGGATAGTATATGCCTGTTAAGCGGAAAGACATTGCTTAGCGGTGATACGCTGTTTCGTTTAAGTGTGGGACGCTGGGATCACCCTACCGGAAATATGATAGAAGAGATAAACTCGATTAATGACAAGCTTATGCCGCTTCCCGATGATACAGAGGTTTACCCGGGACACGGCCCTTCGACCACAATCGGAGAAGAACGAAAGGGGAACCCGTATATAAAATGACTGAGAATACCAAATCGCCATGGGGCGTTCTGACGGGTATCCGCCCTTCAAAAATAGCAACTAAGCTTTTGCTTGGCGGAATGAGCGCCGATGATACCATTCGATATTTTATGCGTGAATACGGTGCTGATGAGAAGAAGGCGAGACTTGCGACTGAGGTCGCACAAGTGGAGCTTCCCATCCGCAAAAATATGTCAGAAAGCGGCGTAAGCATATATATAGGAATCCCGTTCTGTCCGACGCGGTGTCTGTATTGTTCGTTTGTCACCTGCGGAACGAAACAGGCGGCTCGGCTCACCGATAAGTATGTTGAGGCGTTAAAGCGCGAAATTTCTTATGTTTCAGACATAGTTTCGGAAAACGGAAACACGGTTGAAACGGTTTATATCGGCGGAGGAACGCCGACAACGCTTTCGGCGCCCTTGCTTGACGATATGCTGTCGCATTTAAGAGACAGCTTTGATTTAAGCTGCTGCAAGGAATTTACGGTTGAGGCCGGCAGACCGGATACGATTGCCCGCGAAAAGCTGATGACGCTTAAGCGCCGCGGTGTTGACCGAATCAGCATAAATCCACAGAGTATGAATCTTGACACGCTTCATTTGATAGGAAGGGCGCATACGCCCGAAGAAATAGAACAGGCGTTTTACCTTGCCCGCGACTGTGGCTTTGACAATATAAATATGGATGTTATCGCCGGGCTTCCGGGGGAAGACCTTGATATGTTTAAATATACGCTTGAAAGGGTAGAAAAAATGTCGCCCGAGGATACAACGGTTCACGTTATGAGCATAAAGCGTTCGTCAAGGCTTCACGAATACTTAAAGGATTATCAGCTGACCGACGGAGATACGGTGGCGAAGATGGTTGACTTTGCCTATGACTTTCTCCGCGGCCGCGGAAAGCATCCGTATTATATGTATAGGCAGAAAAATCAGCTCGGTAACCTTGAAAATGTTGCATATACAAAGCCGGGGTTTGAAAGTCTGTATAATGTTTATATAATGGAAGAAATACAGACAATAATCTCGCTTGGCTGTGGCGGAGTGACAAAGACGGTTGACCGAACCTGTGACAGGATAGAAAGAATTTTTAATGTCAAAGAGCCGAAAGACTATATCGATAGACTTGACGAGATGCTGAGCCGAAAGGACGCACTCAGAAACAACGCCTGAATTAAAAGAAATCGGGCGTTGTTTTAAGGTCTATATTGTATTTTTCTTTAAAATATCTCGCGTTACAGCGTTTGTGCCCGATTACCTCTGATTCCTTCTGCCGCGGAACGTTTAGCGTATAGACACAATCGTGTATATTGTGTTCTATTATATCACGCTCAATTTTATCTCTCTGACGTCTGCAAAGAACGAGTTCACGGAATGCCGGATGATAAGGCCCGGCAACAATACTGCCTGAGGTGAGACTTTCGTCAGAGTGCAGACCGACTCGGATTATCTCAATGTTTTGTTCCTCAAACACACGCATAATTTTATCGGTTACCGATATTGCGGTGTTCAGGTCATAAGGAACATATTTGCCGCTTTTATAATATTCTTCAAGCTTTGTTCCCGAAAGCGTAAGCGTGGGATAGATTCTGACGCATTTGGGCGAAAGTGCGGCGGTGTCATACGCGGTTTTTAAGTCGATTTCGGGACTTGAACCGTACATCCCTATCATCATCTGAAGTCCCAAATCTATATCATATGCCTTTATAAGTCCGGCCGCGGCAACGGTGCCGGAAAAGCGGTGCCCCCGGTTGTTTTTTATAAGGACATTGTCGTTTGATGATTGCAGGCCCAGCTCAATTGTGCGTACATTGTACTTCTTGGCTAAGCTCAGAACATCGTCATTTATATAGTCGGGTCTGGTTGACATCCGAATGCCGTCGGTTTGCTCTCGATATTTATAGGCTGTTTTTAAAAATTCCTCTTGAAGCTCAAGCGAAAGTCCGGTAAAGCTTCCGCCGAAAAATGCAATTTCGACATAGCGGTTGTCTTTCGGAAGAAAGCTTAAATATTTTTCTATTATATGTGCCGCGTCCGAGGGTGTAACCTCGGTCTGAACCCCGGTAATCTTTTTTTGGTTACAAAATACACAGTCATTCGGACAGCCGTTATGGGGAATAAAAACGGGAACGTTATACTTCTTCATTTTATATACCTTTCCGCCGCCATCCTTGCCGCCGCCTGTTCGGCGGATTTAAGGTTTTTGCCTGTGCCTGTGCCTATTATCTTTCCGCGGTACAGCGCGTTGACCTTAAAAACGGGCATATGGTCGGGACCCTTTCTCTCGACTAAGGAATAATTCACAACATCCGTGCCCTTGTCACGTTTCTGAAAGAAATTTTGTATTTCGGACTTATAGTTATAACGATGAGTGATTCTCGCGTCCTCAATGGTGCTTTTCAGATTGTTCATTATCCATTCCCGCGCAGGCTCGATTCCGCCGTCAAGATATATTGCACCCAAAACAGCCTCATATGTATCACAAAGGATAGAAGGCTTTGCTGCGCCTACGCCGCTTTCGGATTTTCCGAATTTAACGGCGCTTCCCAAATCCATTTTTTTGGCGGCTTCGGCAAGTGACCTTTCGCATACCGCTTCAGCACGAACCTCGGTCAGTCTGCCCTCCGCAAGGTCGGTGAACTTGTTATAGATATACTCGGCGACAACAAACGATAATATACTGTCGCCTAAAAATTCAAGCCGTTGGTTGCTCTCGATATTCTTTTCGTTCGCGAGCGAAATATGAGTCAGAGCAACATCAAGTAATTTCCTGTTTTTAAATTCATAACCGATATTCATAGTGATTCTCCTTATAATATAAAGTAAAATCACCCGGAAAAATGCACCTTGAGCGATGCAGCTTTCCGGGTGATCTTATAAGCGGCGAACCGTGCCGCCGCCGATAAAATTAAATTCTGTCGTTTATATATGCAACAGCGTCATTGACGGTAACAATGTTCTCTGCATCCTCATCGGAAATTTCGTCAAGGTCAAATTCTTCCTCAATAGCCATCATAAGCTGCATAAGATCCAGCGAATCCGCTTCTAAGTCATCAACAAAAGAGGCATCGGGAGTAACCATATCCGCCGATACACCAAGCTCTTCTACGGTAAGCTCCTTAACTCTTTCAAAAATATCATCCATCGTATCCACCTCCTAAAGCTAAGTATTTGTGTCTGATTCAAGCCGCCTGAGGCAGCGGCCGAAATACGGCCGAACAATACCCCGGCATATGCAAAAATCGAAATTATATGCTGCACACACACTATATCACAGATATTTCCTTTAGTCAATATCTATATATGTAATATTTCAATTTTTTTATCAAAAAAATTGACGAAAATCACAAAAATTAATTATCAGCCGCGTTATCGGTATTAAATTGTGAAATTCCGCTTGTGATATTCTCGACAAGGTTACATTCAACAAGCTTCTTTGTCTGTCTGAGCGCGCTGAAAAAGGCTTTTGCGTCAGAGCTTCCGTGAGCCTTTATGACCGGCTTTCTCACGCCGAGAACGGGCGCTCCGCCGTGTTCTTTATAATCCATACTCTTTTTCATATCGGATATTCCGTCTTTGACGGCAAGAGCGGCAAGCTTAGACCTTGTGTTTTTATAAAAAATGTTTTTAAGCATCTTGCCGAATGCTGATGCCATACCCTCCATAAATTTAAGCAGGACGTTTCCGGTGAAGCCATCGCATACAACAACATCCGCACCGCCGAGAGGAATCTCGCGTGCTTCGACATAACCGATATAGTTAATCGGTGCATCTTTAAGAAGCTTGTGCGCCGCGCGGATTGTGTCGGTCCCCTTGTCCTCTTCCGTTCCGATGTTGACAAGACCTACACGGGGATTTGGCATATCCATAAACCTCTGCATATAAACAGAACCCATAAGAGCGAATTGCTTTAAAAATTCGGGGGTACATTCTGCGTTTGCACCCGAGTCAATCAGAAGATAGAAGCCCTCGCTGCTCGGAAGAACCGGAGCAAGAGCCGCGCGGCGGATTCCGGGAATCCGTTTAACTATGAGCGTTGCGCCCGAGATAAGCGCACCCGTGTTTCCTGCACTGACAAACGCATCGCCCTCGCCCTTTGCGGCGAGGTTAAGGCCGATGTGCATAGAGGATTTTTTCTTGTGTCTGATAGCGGTGATAGGGTCATCTTCGCCGCTGATTACTTCATCGGCGTTGACTATTGATATTTTATCTCTGTGATAGCCGTTCTTTTTAAGCTCGGCTTCAATAAGATCTTGCTTGCCGACCAGGACAAGCTCTATATCAAGCTTTTCCACACCCTCGATACATCCGCGGACGATTTCGGAGGGGGCATTGTCGCCGCCCATCGCATCTACTATTATTTTCATTTATCATCAAGTCCTTTCCGTTTATTTAAAGGTTAAAAGGCTTCTGTTTTTCCACATATAATCCCAGCCGGAATAAACAGTCAGCAGAACCGCCGCTGTTACCATAATAAGTGTTATAATGTCAAAAGCCCCGCTGAGCTGAGGAAGGTGTATTTCTGCCGCTGAAAAGACCATAACCGAAATAACTAAAATGAACTGAGAAACGGTCTTTGCCTTGCCCCAGGGGCTTGCGGCAATAACCTTGTTCTCGCCCATTGCAAGGGTACGGATTCCGGTGACGAGAAGCTCGCGCGCGAGGATTACCATTACCACTCCCGCGTTGATATAATGTATATCCTTCTGTATAAAGCATATGAGAGCCGACATAATCAAAATCTTGTCGGCAAGCGGGTCCATCAGCTTCCCGAATGTAGTTATCTGATTGTATTTGCGTGCCAGCTTTCCGTCGAGGCGGTCGGTTATCGTTGCTGACGCAAAGATAATCAGCGCCGCATACAGCGACCATTCCTTGTCAATCAAATAAAATATCATAAATACGGGTATAAGAATAACGCGCAGAACAGTCAGCTTGTTCGGTGTATTCATAGCTTAATCACAGCCTTTCGGGTTATTATTCTTTGATTTTTATTCACACGCGTCACATTCGGCGCCGAAGAGATCATACTCCATCGCCTGTTCGACTTTGACGTTTACAAATTCGCCGGGATTGAGTTTGCGGTCGGATTTAAAGAAAACCTTTCCGTCTATTTCTTCCGAATCAGCGTAGGTTCTTCCGTAATAGCTCTTTATAATCTCATCTCTGTCCTCAACAAGGACGCGTACGACAGAACCGATTTTTTCGGTGTTCTGTTCCTCGGCTATCTCTGACTGAATCATCATAATCAAGTCGCGGCGGCGTTCCTTTTCTTCCTCATCGATTTGGTTGTCAAAGCTGTATGCCGGCGTATCCTCCTCGCGGGAATACGCGAAAACGCCGAGCCTTTCAAAGCGAATCTTTCGTACAAAGTCACAGAGGTCCTCAAAATCTTCTTCTGTTTCACCGGGAAAGCCGACAATCAGCGAGGTTCTGATAACCGCATCGGGAATCTCGCGGCGAATCTTTTCGATAAGTCCGACAATCTGAGCCTTATTTGTATGCCTTCCCATTTTTTTAAGGATTTTATCGCTTGAGTGCTGAATCGGAATATCAAAATAGCTGCATAGCTTTGGTTCGGTTTTAAATACCTCTATCAGCTCATCAGACACAAGCTCGGGATAGCAATAGTGAACCCTTATCCAATCCACACCGTTAATGGCACAAAGCTTTTTTAACAGCTCGGGAAGGCGATACTCGCCATAGATGTCCTTTCCGTAAGCGGTGGTGTCCTGAGCAATAACAACAAGCTCGCGGACTCCGTCACCGGCGAGCCTTTCGGCTTCGGAAACAATATCCTCAAGCCTGCGGCTTTTATACCTTCCGCGAATTGACGGAATGACACAATAGGTGCAGTGGTTGTCACAGCCTTCCGCAATTTTAAGATAAGCGGTATACGACGGCGTGGTGCGTATTCTCGGAAGGTTCTGTTCATCCGGACAACCCGCCCCGCACCATAAAAGGTCGGTTTTGTCATTGTCAAGCTCTTTGATGACATCCGCAATTTTATCATATTCGTTTGTGCCGACAACTGCATCGACCTCGGGCATCTCGGAAAGTATCTGCTCTTTGTATCTCTGAGCCATACAGCCGGTGACGATTAACGCCTTACAGTTCCCGCCGTTTTTGTATTGAGACAGCTCTAATATACACTCGATAGACTCGTTCTTGGCAGAGTCTATAAATGTACAGGTGTTTACGATTATAACATCTGCGTCCTCTTCGTTTTCAACTATTTCAAAGCCGTGCTCTGCCAAAATTCCGAGCATATGCTCGGCGTCCACCAAATTTTTTGAACATCCCAGTGATGCCAATGAAACCTTTTTTAACAATTTACATCTTCCATTCTATTTAAATCAGTTTATTAAGGCAGGGCAGAGAATATGCCCCGCCGCTAAAATTCGTTTTCAAAATCAAAGTCATATTTATCAAGACATTTCCGTATTTCGGAATACGAATATCCGCGCCGGGCAAGCCTCGCCTTAAGTTTTTCAAGTTCACGGCGCGAGGTTATTCCCTCATTCAGGCGGCGGCTTTCAACATATTCGCACAGGGCGGAATATGTGTCACATTCGTCGGCTTCGGCACAGACCTTTTCGACTATGCTTTTTGCGACGCCCTTTCTGAAAAGCTCTTGCTTTATGCGATACATTCCCTTTCCGCCGAGCCTGACGGATTCCTCAACATACGCTTTTGCATACGCCGTATCGTCAAGGGCGCCCGCGGCGGCAAATTCGCACACTACCCGTTCGGCTGTTTCACGGTCTATTTTTTTTCTTAAAAGCCTGTCCTCAATTTCGTGACAGGTATACATCCGCGAGCCGATAAGGTTTGCGGCAATGCGCTTTGCTTTATCATATAAATATGTATTTTGTGATTCTTCACACATACTTGTATCCCCGCTTTATTTTTTGGATTTGGGCGGTTTAGCAACCGGCGTAATCGGGGTAGGCTCTATTTCGGCGCTTGAACGTATCGGCGGAAGCCCTGCCGCTTCACGAATTTTAGCGTCAATTTCCTCGCGCATTTCAGGATTGTCCTCCAAGACCTTCTTTGCGCTCTCTCTGCCCTGACCCAGACGGGTGCCGTCATAGGAATACCACGAACCGCTCTTTTGGATTATATCAAAGTCAACACCGACATCGATGAGGTTTCCGACAACCGAAATTCCCTTTCCGTACATAATATCAAATTCAGCTTCTTTAAACGGCGGAGCAACCTTGTTTTTAACAACCTTGACCTTTGTTCTGTTACCGGCAAGGCCGTCGTCGCCTTTAATTGTCTCAGCACGGCGGACTTCAAGACGAACCGATGAATAGAATTTCAAGGCGCGGCCGCCCGGGGTTGTCTCGGGGTTACCATAGACAACGCCGACCTTTTCACGAAGCTGGTTAATGAATATCGCAATGGTGTTTGAACGGTTGATGACGCTCGCCAGCTTTCTGAGAGCCTGTGACATAAGCCTTGCCTGAAGGCCGACGTGTGCGTCACCCATAAGCCCCTCAATCTCCTGCTTTGGAACGAGGGCAGCAACAGAATCGACAACAACCACGTCGAGAGCGCCGCTTCGGATGAGCTGTTCCGTTATTTCAAGAGCCTGCTCACCCGTATCGGGCTGTGATACGATGAGGTCATCTATATTTACGCCGAGGGCCTGAGCATATACCGGGTCAAGAGCGTGCTCTGCATCGATAAACGCGGCTTCGCCGCCGAGCTTCTGTGCCTCAGCCACTATATGAAGCGCAACGGTCGTCTTACCTGAGGATTCGGGGCCATATATTTCGATAATTCTTCCTCTCGGAATACCCCCGATTCCAAGGGCAATATCGAGGGCGAGAGAACCGGTGGGAACAGCGTCAATCTGAACATCGGCTTTTTCGCCGAGACGCATAACCGAACCCTTTCCGAACTGTTTTTCTATCTGACCGAACACACTGTCAAGTGCTTTCTTTTTTTCTTCATTCATTTATTTTCAACAGCCTTTCCACCCACATTTATATTAAACTCGTATTATCCTGTCCGGTGGGCATAACAGGATATGATAATTAAATACTTTTTTACTTCTATATTATAAATTACTCAAATTACGCTGTCAAGAATAATTTGAGTAATTTATAAATATTATTTGGAATTATTTTTTATCAGCTCACGCCTTACCGCGTCAAGGGCGTATAGGCTTGTGCGTTCCCGAATGGCATCGCGGCTTCCGTTTAAGAGGAGCTTCTTGCTCTCCCACAGACCGTCAGCACAGATTCCGATATATACAAGTCCTACCGGCTTTTCGGGAGTTCCGCCGCCCGGACCGGCAATCCCGGTAACGGACACGGCGATGTCAGCGTCCGCCGCTTCCCTTGCCCCGCGGCACATTTCAAGCGCTGTCTGGGATGAAACAGCACCGTAACTTTTAAGCGTTTCGTGGCTTACGCCGAGAATTTTTTCCTTTTGTTCGTTTGAGTATGTCACATAGCTGCAATTAAAACATTCCGACGACCCGGGAATTTCGGTTATCTTTTTCGCCAGCAGACCGCCGGTACAGCTTTCGGCGAAGGTAACCGTCTTTCCCTGCTCACGCAGGAGCTTAACGACCGTTTCCTGCATAGATGCGTTCTCGCCCTCGGCGTATACACAGTCGCCCAGAATTTCGCGAACCTTTTCTTCGAGAGGTTTAAGAAGCCTGTCGGCTTCTGATTCGGTTTCGGCCTTTGCGGTCAGCCGAAATTCCATCTCGCCGGGCTTGGCATACGGAGCGATGGTTGGGTTGGTCTGATTCTCTATCAGGAAATTCACCTTTTCCTCCGCGGCGGATTCGCCCACGCCAAAGACCCGAAGAACCTTTGAGCGTATAACGCTGTCGGCGAGCTTTTCGA
This sequence comes from uncultured Eubacteriales bacterium, assembly GCA_905201285.1. Lineage (GTDB taxonomy): Bacteria > Bacillota > Clostridia > Monoglobales > Monoglobaceae > UMGS1820. The sequence continues at coordinate 43,310 of CAJKNM010000005.1, forward strand.
GATACGGCCGAACCTCGTTTAAAAGCATCGGTTTCATCTCGGACGGCGGGCCCGGAAGCATAATTATTGTCGCTTTATCGGTTTCGATTATTGCACCGGGAGCGGTTCCGAACTCATTTTTAAGAACTATACAGCCTTCCGGCATATCCGCCTGTTTCAGGTTATTTTTCGGCATATACCTGCCCTGCTTCTCAAAAATTTCAATCAGCTTCCGTTTGCTCTCCTCGTGCGTCACACATTTAAGACCGCAGAATCGGGCGATGGTCTCCTTGCTCAAATCGTCCTTTGTCGGGCCGAGTCCGCCTGTGGTGATAATTCCGTCGGCGCGGCCGGCGGCAATTTCAAGAGCCTCACTGAGTCTTTCGGGATTGTCGCCCACTACTGTCGTATAGTATACGTTCATACCCAGCTCGCTTAAAAGCTGACTTATATCCCTTGCATTTGTGTTGACAATCTGACCGAGCAGAAGCTCTGTTCCTATAGAGATTATTTCAAAATTCACGGTTTTACGCTCCCTTTTTGGATTTATTTGATGATGACAAGCTCCTCGTCCGCTATTGCTTTTGCCATCATACCCTCGGGGTCGGTCAGAAGCTTCTCGGCCTCTTCGATTTCCGCGACAGAAGGCTTTGTCTTAGGATGCTTAGGCACGAATATCGTACAGCAATCCTCAAAAGGCAGGATAGAGGTTTCATAGGTGTCAATCTTCTTTGATATAGTTACTATCTCCTCTTTATCCATTCCTATACACGGACGGAATACGGGCATATTTACCGCATTGTCGGTTACAACAAGGCTTTCCATCGTCTGACTGGCAACCTGTCCTATGCTCTCGCCGGTGATGAGGGCGCTTGAACCGTTTTGAACCGAAATTTTTTCGGCAATCCTCATCATAAGCCGCCGCATAATTATTGTAAGATAATTTTTGGGGCATTTTTCGATTATATCAAGCTGAATCTCGGTGAATGGAACAACGTGAAGCCTGATTTCGCCGGTGTATGCCGACATTATCCTTGCGAGGTCTATGACCTTTTCCTTCGCCCGGTCGGAGGTGTACGGATGACTGTGGAAGTGAACGGCTTCAAGCCTTACGCCGCGCTTTGCGATCATCCAGCCGGCAACGGGGCTGTCTATTCCGCCGCTTAAAAGAAGCGTTGCTCTGCCGGCAGTTCCTATGGGCATTCCGCCGGCACCGCTGACCTTGTGAGTGAAGATATACGCCTCTTTTCTAATCTCAATTTGAACAAGAATGTCGGGGTTGTGTACATCCACGCTCAGACCGTCTGTGTTTTTAAGTATAACGCCGCCCATATGACGGCAAATTTGAGGTGAGTTCATAGGGAACTGCTTGTCCTCACGCTTTGCTTCAACCTTAAAGGTCTTGCCCTTAATATCCATCTGTGAAAGACATTCAAGGGTTGTCTTTTCGATGCTTTCAATCGTTTTTTCGCACTTTACCGCCGGGCAGATGTTGACTATGCCAAACACTTTTGAGAGCCGCTCGACGGCAAGCTCTGTGTCGGCGCTGTCCTCAAGAGGTTCTACATAGATTGTGGACTGCGACTTTCTGACAGAGAACTTGCCGAGCGGCGCAAGAGCCTTTGCAACATTGCTTATCAGCTGTCTCTCAAACATGGGGCGGTTGAGACCCTTTAATGAAATTTCACCGTATTTTAAAAGAATTATATCTGCTTTCATAGGTTTATCTCCTTGTAAATTAATTCATATTCAGCCTTCTCAGCCGTGTAACTATGCCGCATACGGCCGAAATCGTCCGGTCTATTTCATCGGCGGTATTATGCTCTGACAGGCTGAATCTAATGCTTCCGTCAATCATCTTTCGGTCAACACCGATTGAGGTTAAAACATAGCTTGGTTCCTTTTTGTGGCTGGAACAAGCCGAACCGCTCGACACATAGATTCCCTCGCTTTCAAGCGAATGGAGAAGCACTTCAGAGCGTACACCTCCGAACGAAATATTCAGAATGTGCGGTGCACAGCACTCGGGGGTGTTGACCCTGACGTTATCAAGCCTTGAACATATGCCGTTTTCAAGTCGCTTGCGCAGAGCCGCCATATTTTTAGCCGACTCGGGAAGCCTGTGGTTACAGCGCTGTGCCGCAAGGCCGAGGCCGGCGATCCCGGGAACGTTTTCGGTTCCGGGGCGGATTCCGTTCTGCTGACCTCCGCCAAAGAGTATCGGCGCGAGCTTCGTCCCCTTTCGGATATAAAGAACACCTGTTCCCTTCGGGCCGTGTATCTTGTGTCCGCTTATGCTTATCAGGTCTGCGCCGAGGCCCTTAGCGGTGCAGGGAACTTTACAATACCCCTGAACCGCGTCAACGTGCATATAGGCATCGGGACATTTTTCTTTGAGTATTGACGACATCCTTGCTATTGGCTGAACCGTTCCGATTTCGTTGTTGACGAGCATAGCTGTAACAAGAATCGTGTCGGGGCGAATCAGCTCTTCAAAATCCGAAAGTATAACCCTTCCGTCGCGGTCAACGGGAACAAAGTCCACGACATAGCCCTCGTCCTCTAAGGAATAGAGCGTGTTGAGCGTTGCCGGGTGTTCAATCGGTGTAGAGATGATATGCTTGCCCCTCGCCGCAGAGCATACGCCTTTTATCGCAAGGTTATTTGACTCTGTTCCGCCCGACGTATAAAATATTTCGTCGGTTCGCGCACCCAAGGTTTCGGCTATTGCCGCTGTTGCCGCCTTAACTTCCTTCTCGGCGGCAATCCCCAGACGGTGAAGCGATGAAGGATTGCCATAGGTATTTCTCATCACATCCGCAACCTTCTCGCACACGCATCTGTAAGGACGCGTAGTAGAACTGTTATCAAGGTATATTTCCATATATCATCAATTCCTTTCATATATCGGAAATTTAGAATTTTGCACATAATTCACTAATTTATTATTGTAACATATTCGAGTTGTTTTTTCAACCGTTTAATCACTCAAAAGTAAATAAAATTTCTCCCCTAGTTATAATATGCATTACTCGTCCTCAAAGTGAAAGAACAGAGAGGTTAAAATCTTATTAATACATATAACTGTTAATACATATAATATGTAAGTATTATCCCACGCGATTTGACTTAATACAACCAAGTTGTTTAAATTATGGAATTGACAGTTTCCTTAAGAAGTAATAAATTTTAACAAATCAAGAGTGACAATATCGGGAATTTGTTGTTGACAATTCCAAAAAAATACTATATAATAAATAAAAATGCGCTACCTTCCGTTTACGAAAAAGTTGTTATGGTAAAAAAACTTTTGTATACAGGAAAATGTAAAACTGTCAATGAAGCGGCAAAAGAGGCGGGTATTTCGCGAAGCGCCTTTTACAAGTATAAAGACGACGTTTCCGTATATGTTGACAGCAGTGAATCGCATATACTGTCGCTTAATCTTATACTGAGCGACCAAAAGGGATTGCTTTCCAGTCTACTAACATTATTATCAAATTACGGCGCAAGTATTCTTACTATAAATCAAAATATTCCGTTTGACGATATTGCTCCCGTTACCGTGTCCCTGACAACACGCGAGCTTACGTGTACACCGGATGAGCTTGTTGAAATAATTTCAAATGTGAGCGGAATACTTAAAGTTGAAGTAATAGGAAAAAACTGAAAGGAACAGATTAATGAAAATTGCAGTATTAGGCTACGGTGTTGTGGGAAGCGGCGTTGTAGAGCTTATGCACAAAAATCCCGAAAGCATTAATGCTAAAGCGGGTACGGATATTGAAATTAAGTATATACTTGATATAAGAGATTTTGATGACAGCCCGTTTAAAAATCTGTTTACAAAAGATTTTAACGTAATATTAAACGACCCTGAAATTGACGTTGTTGTCGAAGTTATCGGGGGACTGAATCCGGCTTATCGGTTTGTAAAGGATTCTCTGCTTGCGGGCAAAAGCGTGGTTACATCAAATAAGGAGCTTGTATCCGTTTACGGTGATGAGCTCTTGCAGATTGCAAAAGATAATAACAAAAACTTTTTGTTTGAAGCGTCTGTCGGTGGCGGCATACCGATTATCCGGCCCATAAACCAGTGTCTTGCAGCCAATGAAATCGAATCTATCTCAGGCATTCTTAACGGAACCACCAATTTTATCCTTACAAAAATGGTTAAGGAAGGTTACTCTTTTGAAGATGCGCTGAAAACTGCACAACAGCTCGGTTATGCCGAGGCAAATCCGGCAGCGGATATAGAAGGAATTGATTCTTGCAGAAAAATTGCAATTTTGGCATCCCTGGCTTACGGGGAGCATGTAAATCCCGATAAGGTTCATACCGAGGGAATAACCGAAATAAAGCTTGAAGATATACGTCACGCAGATAAAATGGGATATGCGGTTAAGCTGCTCGGAACTATACGAAAAAATGACGATAACACGCTGTTTATAATGGTCGCTCCGTTTCTTGTGGAAAAATCAATTCCGCTGTCGGGTGTTGAGGACGTATATAACGCAATACTCGTAGAGGGTGACGCGGTGGGAATTTCGCTGTTTTACGGCAGGGGAGCGGGAAAGTTCCCGACGGCGTCTGCGGTTGTTGCGGACATAATAGACGCGATAAAGCACGAGGGAAGGGACATGATAACCCTCAACTGGGAGGACAGCTGCGACCGCAGTTTCATTCGCCCGTACAAGAGCGCAAAGGTCAGCATGTATGTGAGGATTTCGGCTGAGAACGTGGACAGCCTTAAAGCCACCATCACCGGCATGTTCGGATACGTGGACTTCATCCCGAGAAAGCACCGCTCTAAGAATGAGCTTGCGTTTATAACCCCCGTGATGCAGGAGTCGGAAATAGACCGCAGGCTCGGAATACTCTCTCAGAGCGCACAG